>JAQVLN010000113.1 GCA_028704155.1 Desulfitobacteriaceae bacterium | reverse complement strand
AGAAATCAATTTTCCTTCTAAAGATATTTATTCGTCGGATATTACTGCATTTTACAATAAGAATTTTTACATAACATTTGCTTTGTCGGGGTCCGTCAAATTCACAAAAATAGATACCCTGCCACTGTCCCAGCAGCAATTTGCCTTTATGAATGATAACTGTTTGAGATGTACCTATTGTACTTGATTTTAAGTGTGCAGCCGAATTACCCTCAAAATGACGGTCACCGGGATTATCCCAAGGATAAATCTCAGCAAGCCTCTGCAGAATATCGTGTTGTACATCGGGATCAGCATTCTCATTGATCGTAATTCCGGCTGTAGTATGCAGATTATAGATAACGGCAAACCCCTCCAGGATTTTTTCCTGTATAAGAATTTTCTCGACTTGTCTTGTTATATCAAGCATTTCCTCATGCTTCTTACTCCAAATTTGTATCTCATGAATCATGCAAATTCCCCCTTGTATGTAATTATATTTGGCTGATGCTAAATATTCAAATCTTTATTTAGATGTCGTATGCACTATTTTACTCCCAAATAATTAAAGAGGCCTTTGGCCTCTTTAACTGGCAAGATTCAATGATCTGTTATAACAATCGATTGCAATATCATGTTGAGCCATTTTATCGTAAATATTTCCCAGTAAAGCCCAGCTTTCTGAATGTTGCGGATTTATTTCAAGAACTTTATTCAAACTTTCAATTCCTTCCTCACATTTTCCTTTCTGTACCAAACAAACGCTCAGGTTATACATAATCTGAAGATTATCCGGATCTAATTTTAAAGCAGAATGATAAGTATCCATCGCCTTACGAGTACGTCCCAAGTGGACTAATGTATAAGCCATATTATTCAAAAGAATAGCATCATTGGGATAAATCCTATATGCCCGTTCCAATAAATTCAGAGCTTCAATTGACCGGTCTTGATTTTGATATACTGCAGCCAGGTTACAAAGAGCATCATAATGATCCGGTTCATGTTTCAAAACCAACTCATAATACTTGATACCTTTTTTTATTTTACCCAAATTAATATAACAATAAGCTAACCTGACAGCCAATTCAGGTTGTACCGCAAAACGAAAGGCTTTTTCATAACCCCTGGATGCCTGTTGTATTTGTCCTAACAGCAGATGCATTTCCGCTTTCATTTCCCAGTATTGTGCACATCGGGGACGCAATTGACAACAGCCATGAAAACATCGCAAAGCCTCATGTATTTTTTCGTGATAAGCATAAACCATTCCCATGCGGAAGATTGTTTCAGCTTGTTTTGGGGCTGCCTTCATGGAATTATCCAAGGCACCTATTGCCGCCTGCCAATCCCCTTGTTCCAGTAAGCAATCTGCCATTAGGTTCCAATATTCTGCCTTCTCAGGCTCAATTTCCAAAGCATCCCTGATTGCTGCTTTAGCTTTTGCACAAAGTCCCAGTCCTAAATAACACTTGGCATAAAGAATTTTTATTTCAGCCTGATTGTCTTTATTTGAACAGTTTGTCATTTCGAGGTAATCGCGAGCTTCATTGTAAGCTTTAACTTTAATTAAAAAACGAACTTCATTTAGTCGGATCTCCGGCAGCTCGTATTTTAGCAATTGTACAGTATACGCAATTGCTTCATCAATCCGGCCAAACAATTTGTACCTTAACGTTTGAAATTTTAACCACCAAGCAGAAAAATTTTCATTCAACTCTGTTAGGATTTTACTTTTAATACTTGAAGTCAAAGGATTAGGCATAAACCTTCACTCCGTTTCCATTTTATTCTAGAAGGTTTTCTCTTTTCAAATCCTTTTTCCCTTTTAACTTTAAAAGATTTATCCGTCAAATCCTTTTAGAATTTTACTTTATTCACAATTAATATTTCTTATAATAATAAATAAGTCCAAATTAATAGTAGCTTTCCAAGGATAACTATTTTATTTTAATTAATTGCAATATAACAGCATACTTATAAATAAATCTATTTATTCTTTCTTTAAAAATCTTAAACTTAGTTTTTTGAAGAATTAATTGTCTAAAAATCATAATTCGTCTGAACCATTGTCTGGTAATCCGCAGAAATATTATTATTCTTAATTGTGAGTTTTTCCGAATTATAAACCAGTAAGGCTTCTATTTTACATTTTACTTGACTGCTCGCCGCTAAACTCAGTTCAATAGTTTTATTATAAGGGGGAGTACTTTCCATAATCAACATATAATCATTTGCAAACCTCCTGCCTTTTAACAAAATACTATCGGGTAGTTTTGCTAAAGGTAAAAATCCATCCATCCGGGTAATTTGAAAAGGCTCTTGACTCTGTATTGATATCCGCAGTAAATACGGCTCATGCAGATAATTCAGGTTCAAATATAAGTCCGGCAATCGTCCGGATGAATATTTTTCACATACAGTAGCTTTCACATCTATTGGGGGGATTTTATTCAGACTCTGTAAAAATATTTCTTTCTGCTGCCGGACATTAAAGTTATCTAAAAACCCGGGGGGCAGGTTGTCTGTCGAAAATACATGCAGTCTTCCTTTAGAATTCTCATGCCATTCCTCCTGGACGGTTACTGGTTGTCGATAGTTACTTGTATAACCGGGTACTAAACCAAGTCCTAAAACAATAACTATAAACACCACAGTTGCGGAAGTGCAAAGCTTTGCAAGATGTTTTCGCCAAACTTTAGCTTTAAATAACGCAATCTGAATTGTTCCCAGGATGAGAGGTATACTCAATAAAGCATAGATAAACATGAATAACAAAAAGTAATTATGAATTGTTTCGTAAAAACTAAACCATTGTTGCGAACAAAGCAACTCCCAATGAAATTTATAAATAAAATAAGGACCAATCACAAGTAGTATAATATTTGGAAATAAATATAACAGATCATAGCATAACAACCAAAATACAAAGGGAAAGGCAAGGTCAATCCTGATCAAGGCAGTAATTGAGCTTATCAATAGCAAGCCGATAACACCTATCTGCCAATATAGCAGCGGATCCTTTGGTAAAGACAAACGCTGTAATAGACTTCCCAGCAGTATTAGCGAACAACAAGCTATTCCTATCCTTGCCAATATAAAATATCCCGGATAAGCATACCAGATAATATTCATATTTTTAAGTGATCGCCAGAGCAACTCTCCTGTTTCAGTTGTACTGACTATAATGATTGCCGCTTTCAAGGCAACTCCTATTGCCTTGAAATAAGCAAGCCACGAAAAGACTCCCTTTTGAGGACGAGACTTCAAAAGTAAAATGATCGTAAAGCCCAGGGTAAATAATATAAAAAAACCGACAATATAAGAAGGTATAATGATTATCCTTGAACCTAACTGAAATGTTAAGTACAGCTCATCCCAGGAATGCTGATCTGCTTGTTCCAACTTAACAGAAGTTATAAGAAGCTTTACATAATCCCCTATTTTTTGCAGATCCTCCAAAGAAACTTTATCGATATCATCTTCAGGTCTGTGAAAAAATCCAGCGGGTCTTCCTGCAATCCCTAAACCTAACGCCGGCAAATCTTTATCCAGAAATGAGCTGAAATCGCTTGTACCTCCTTGAGAACTTTCTCTTGCCATTACGGTAAAATCTCTACTCAAGTGAAATGGAATTTCGCTTTTTCTCGTCAGATCTATTACTTTTTTTATTAGTTCCGGGGGCGCTGATTTCTTAGCAGCAACATCAATTTCTAAAGGCAGCCCGATCATGTCCAGATTGAGCATCCAATTTACTGCAGATAAATCAGCCTGGTCTGCATAATATGAAGATCCTACCAAACCGGATTCTTCAGCTCCGAAAAAAGCTAATTGAAATGTCTCTTGATGAGGTTCAGCCGCAATTACTCGTGCCAGTTCAAGTAATAAACCTGTCCCAGAGGCATTATCAACTGCACCAGGCACACTCACCCCTGCTGAATCATAATGGGCGCCAATCAAGATGCAATCAGGTTTTGAGCCAGGTAAGTCGGCTATGATATTTTGACTGTTAACCAATTCCAACTTTTGTTCATCTGGCTTTAAAGGGTTTTTATGAATTACTATTTTACTGAACGGTTGTTCTTTAACTTTCCAGCCATACTCCTCCAGGTTTGATTTTATATATTCAGCAGCCTCTTGTTCTGCTTTACTGCCGGCAGGTCTTGGTCCAATCTTTTGGACAAGATATTTTATGTGATTAAAAGCACTCTCATTAGAGAAATCTGTTTTTTGCGCGGTAAATGCTTTCTGCGGACTTAGCAATAATCCTAAAATTATGATTGTAAAGCACAACCTCACCTTCATTTTCATTAACCCCTTAGTAAAAATTACTTGGTCATAGATATGACTGATCAAACCTTTCTATTCCGGCATTGATTTTATATCCGTTAAATATGTCATATATGGTATAATAAGTTGCATCTCTGACAGCTGTCAGAGATTATTAAGCCACGTTAAACATGTCATATATAGTATATAAAAAGTAATTTTATTTGGAGAAAAGCGATGCAAAAGCAAATATTCACCTGTTTTCTGACTTTTTCTTTAATATTTTTTCTAGGCGGCTGTTCCCTTAATTTTAAAACTTTTGATAAAGAAACCCCTGTTTCTTCCCTGCCGCCGGAGGCAATATATATGAATGGAGATGCCATCTATAATCTAACAGTTGATATGATTAGCTCAGCCAAAAAGAGTGTTTATGTCGAACAAGCAGAATTCGATGATTCTCATTTAATTCAATTACTTATTCAAAAAGCCCGTGAAGGCTTGGAAATTCGAATTCTTCTAGACCAGTGGCAACAGGTTAATCAGAATACTCTGGATCAACTGAAATCCCAGAACATTTCGGTCCAGTTTTATCCTGCCCGTAAAGGTCAATATAATCGAGTAAAACTTCTGGTAGTTGATCATGAGCAAGCCTTGGTCTATGGTTCTCCCTGGACAGAAAAAGGATTTGATTCTGATACCCTGGCTGTAAAATTAACAGATAGATCAGCCTGGAAAGCAGCAAACGTATTCTCCAGAGACTGGGAATTCACTACAACCCTAACCCTTAATGTCCCAAAAACATCATCACTTCCAGACGATAATATAATCCTGGCAACCAATGCTAAAGTAAAACAACAAGTCATCGAAAATATCAATTCCAGCACAAAAACCATTTGGGTAAAAACAGCTTTGGTAAGTGAAGAAGATACTGTTCAGGCCTTAATAAATGCTGTTAAAAAGGGTCGGGAAGTCCAGCTTATATTAGATCCAACAGAGGTTGAAGCAAACCCGGTTACAATTGAAACACTTAGAAATGGTGGTATTCAAATTAGAACGTGTTCGACAAACAAACTTCGTGGGCTTAATGTGGGAATCTTTGACGAAAAAACCTTTATTCAAAGTAGTTCTTCCTGGACTCATAACACTTTTGTTATTAACCATGAGCTCTCGATAACAGTACCTTCGCCAACTGCCACGAAAAAATTAGTCGAACTTTTCAATCAGGATTGGATTGAGAGTAATTAAATTTACTGAATCGAGTAGGGAGGATTTTCTCCTCCCTCTCACACCACCTAGCATGCGGATCCGCACTAGGCGGTTCAATTCAAATAGTAATCCACACAACTAATGAGTCCTCGCTTTGCGAGGATTTCTTTTGA
>JAQVLN010000112.1 GCA_028704155.1 Desulfitobacteriaceae bacterium | reverse complement strand
TTCGCTATTGCTTCTTCTCTCCCACACCTCGCGATGTGAAACTTGCAAGTCCCTCTGGGGTTCGTCGGCAACTACGCCCCTTGTGGACTTTCACCACAGATTGACGGCATGCCCGTCATACTTATAAAAGCCTCACGGTTTCTTAACCATGAGGCCTTCCTGACAAAATAACCGTAATCACATTATTACTTCTCAATATACCAAGCTATCAGTTTGCTTTCTGAGTAGTTTCAGATTTCTGAAAGCTTTTTAAAACCTTAGTAACAAGAATTATTATCCCCAAGGAAATCAAGGTTAATCCTCCGGCCACGATAGCTAACAACCAGCCGAATGTCATATCGGACATTTCCATATTTATTCACCTACTTCAGACTGTTATTTTATAGGACTATACCCATCCCCTGCAAGGCAGTAATAACAGCAATCATAACACTAGCTGCCAAAACTGAACCAATCTGTCCGCCGGTGTTAACTCCCATGGCATGCATAAGGAGATAGGTATGGGGGTTGGCTTCTGTCCCTACTTTATGCACTACGCGGGCAGACATCGGGAAAGCTGAAATCCCTGCAGCACCAATCAAAGGGTTGATCTTTACTTTAGAAAAGATGTTCATAATTTTGGCACCGAAAACACCGAACGCTGTATCACCACAAATAGCTATAAAACCAAGTAGTAAAATACCCAGTGTCTTAAGGGTTAAGAATACGTCTCCGTTCATGGTAGAACCAACTGTAAGTCCCAGGAATAATGTCGAAACACTAGCGATTTCATTTTCAGCCGATTTTACCAACTTACCGACTACCTTAGACTCTCTTAAGAAGTTACCAAGCATTAAAGTTCCCATTAAAGGTGCACCTGTAGGGGCAATCAAAAGGGTAATTATGGTAACAACTACCGGAAATAAAGTCTTGGTTGTTTGGGTAACCGGTTTGAGTTCATCGTAGGACATTGTCATTTCCCGCTCTTTTTTCGAAGTTACAAGCTTCATTATCGGTGGCTGAATAATTGGCACCAACGACATATATGAATATGCGGCCACCGAAATAGGACCAAGCAGAGCCGGATTAAACTTACTCGTCATATAGATAGATGTCGGACCGTCACAAGCACCGATAATAGAAATGCAGACCGCTTCCAGTTTATCATAACCAAGTGCCAGGGCCAGAAGCAAAGCAAGGAAAATACCAAACTGACCTGCTCCACCCAAAAGAAGTATTCTGGGATTTTGAAGCAAAGGTCCGAAGTCGGTCATAGCTCCGATACCGATAAACAGCAGGCAAGGAAACAGTTCGTTGCCAATTCCTGCATTGTAAAGGACATCAAGGATTCCCTCATCAACAAGGCGTACCCCCTCCTGCAAGTTCAAAAGTCCTGCATTTGCCAGGATATCCCGAACACTATCATGGAAGACATATCCTTCACGGGGCACGTGGATTAATTCAGTTAAAGGTAAATTGGCTAAAATGCAGCCAAAACCGATAGGTATTAGTAATAATGGTTCATAATCCTTAGCAACTCCCAAGTAAAGTAAGATCCCGCCGATAAACAGCATTACTATAGATTGCCAAGTTAAGTGCGTAAATCCGGCTAAAATATTGGAAATAAAATCTTGGCTAACTATAATATCCGTTATTCCCATTTAATTATACCACCTCGTTATCTCTGAATTTCTAACCTCTAAGTATTATGGCATGCCGAGAACTTGTTCATCAGCCAAACAAACAGTTGACTGCCAAAGATAATAATGGGGATACGAGACCGACTATTAGTAATATATAATTCCCCTTACTGGCTGCGGCGACCGCAAGTACATTATCCAAGCTCATGATCAGATCCCTAAAATAAAATATAAACGGCCGGTATCGTTCTTACTCCGGCCGCCTAAAAGATGGACACCTTATTTCAGAGTAAGAATGACTGTTGAAGGATCAACAGTAGCATCAGCTTCTGCATCGATTGAAGCCACAATACCATCGGCCGGGGCAAATACTTTAATAAACATCTTCATTGCTTCCAAGGTAGCGACTTCATCATTTTTCTTAACCTTGTCACCAACCTTAACATCAACAGAGATTAATTTTCCAGCCATTGGAGCGCTAACAGGTGTACTCATGTTAAATGACCTCCTTCCCATAGATAAATCGAAGTAAAGACCGAGCTTGAACTTGAACCTTATTATAAATTGGTGAATATCTTTTTACAATAAAAATCAGGATTGTATACAATATACTTGTGAAAAAATATACTTTTATAATGCTGAAAACAATAAAATTATCCTCCACCATACCACTTTGTTAATGGTAAGTAATGGTATCTTGAAGAATATCTTCTCTAAAACCTGATCTGGATGGTGCAGTACGTATTTATTATTAACGCAGAAACTTTTCTTTATTCTCTATTTCAAAGGCATTATAAGAAACTTTCTTAAAAAAATAGAGTTCTTATAGAATTTTTGCAAATGAAATCATTTTACAGAATATCTAATTATCTTTGTTTGAGCATGCTATTCGCTATCACATTGCCAAATACCTTCTTCTTTTTTCTGTTATTTTGTAGAAATAAGTATATTCTTTGTCCATATTGCTTGTCCATGGACAAGCAATATGGACAAACTTCCCTAATTAATTATGCTTGTATCAGGTATTTTTTGTACACTATGAAAAAACTCTTAAAACAACTTCCAGATTAAAGAAAACCTCCTGCCATCCAAAAAAGTTTAACCCAATTTCTGCTGATGACAAGAGGTCTGAGTTTATACTCGGCTGTTTTGAATATCTCAACTTACTCCGGCTTTTCGCCCAATAATTCCATAAGCGTCTCATATTCCTCCCGCAGCTTGGCAAGTTCATCTGCAAAATTTAATGCTGCCAGGACTGCTACCTGGTGAAGGGACAAGCGAGGTAAGCGCTCACTGATTATACGCATTTTCTTATCAACCTCATAAGCTAAACTCTGAATATGGGCTATTGTTCCTTCACCACGTACAATCAGTCTTTCTCCAAAAATATCCACAGTAATCTTATTAATCTCTTGTGACATCCAAAACCCCTCACTCTCACCCAGAAGCAGAAGTCAGAGGCCAGAAAATCAGAATACTAAAATATATCTTGGCATCTTATTACGAGATTCTGCCTCTACAACTAATAAATATTATCTGTTTTACAGCTTTATACACTCTTCAAATTATCATTTTCGCCATTCTGCAGCAAATTCCTGCTGAATTCCCTCTAGAATAAGTGAATTAAGGGAATTCACCTCATCATCCTTCAAGGTCCGTTCCAATGATTGATAACGCAAAGCAAAGCCCAAACTTTTGCGATCATCAGGAATAGGTTTTCCGGTATAAACGTCAAAGATATCTACTTGCTGCAAAAGTGCCCCGCCCAATAAACGGATTTTATCCATTACTGCTGCAGCCGGGGTATCCAGAGGAACAACTACGGCAAAGTCCCTCTGCATTGCCGGAAACCTGGGAATAGATTGAACCTGCCTGCCGTCTTGAAGGTTATGCATAATTGGAGCCAAATCTAATTCGAAGATTACGGTCCTTTTCAGGTCCCGGGCTTTTCCTTTTGCCGGATGAATCTCTCCGATAAAACCTACCTTGACTTGATTAAGATAGATATCGGCCGAGCGGCCGGGATGAAGCAAGTCTTGATCCGGAGGGACCTCATAATTAAATGTCAGGTCAAATTCGCCGGCAATTTGCTCCATTACTCCTTTTACAAAAAAGAAATCATAGGTTATAACCGGACTAAGCCAATGCCGTTTACTTTTACCAATAACCGCTCCGGCTACCCGAGGTAATTCCTGAGGAAGATTAACCAGCGGTTGTTCGGAAGCCAGATAAACATTCCCGATTTCAAAGATACATAAATCGGTATTGCGCCGAGAAATATTACGCGCAACGACATCCAATAATCCCGGAATTAAAGAGGTACGCATGACCTTTAAATCCTCCCGTAAAGGATTTAATATCGTAATTGATTGATTCAGGCTTCCCCATTCTTTATCATTCTTGGGATGTATGAAAGAATAGGTTACGACTTCATTCATACCTAAGCTGGTCAAGGAACGACGTAATTGGCAGCGGAATTCCTGTTCGGGTGTCCTGCTGCCCTGAGTCTGATTACCACGGGGTAACGCAGTTGGAATACGATCATAACCGATTGCCCTTGCCACTTCTTCAATCAAATCCACTTCAATTTGTAAATCCTGTCGATAAGAAGGAATCTCGACGGACAATTTCTCTCCATTATCGGTATAGGTAAAAGCCAGTTTAGTCAGCACCTGACAGACCTCGTTTTTTGTCACCTCTACACCTAATAATTCAGATGTATGTTCAGCTGTAAGATTTATTTTTACTAGCGGCGGCAAATATTTGGTTTCTTCAACCAATGCCACAGGACGGCCGGCTCCCATTTCTACCAATAGATCACTTACCCTGTTGAGTGTCATAATGATTCCGTAAGGATTAACACCTTTTTCAAAACGGTTTGAGGCTTCTGACATTAAACCAAGCCTGCGGCTGGTGCGCCGGATACTGAAGCCAGCAAAGTGGGCAGATTCTACTAAAATACGCTGAGTTGAGGCAGTTATCTCACTGTCCAGCCCCCCCATCACCCCAGCAAGCGCCAAGGCTTGTTTACCATCAGCAATCAGGAGCATATCGGTCTCAAGTTCACGTTCAATTCCGTCTAAAGTAGTTAACTTCTCACCTTCATAAGCACAGCGCACATGAATTGACCCGGAAATTTTATCATGGTCAAAGGCGTGCAAGGGCTGGCCAAGTTCAAGCATACAATAGTTGGTTATATCAACAATATTATTGATAGGCCGGACCCCGGATGCCCACAACCTGCGTTGCATCCATTCAGGCGAAGGGGCTATTTTGACATCCTCAACAATCAATCCGGCATAACGCCAGCAAAGTTCCGGTTCCTCAATCTTAATCCCGGGAGTTTGGACCAGCGGCACTTCCGGTTTTTTAGCATAATCAACCCAATCCGGCAAATTAAGCTTTTCCCCTGATAAAAGAGAAGCCTCACGGGCTACGTTAACCATAGCCAAACAATCCGGACGATTCGGATAAAGTTCCAGGTCCAAAACACTGTCATTCAAGCCTAAGAAAACAGCCAGTTTTTCACCGATTGGGGCATCGGGACTTAAAATCAGAATCCCGCCTTCACTGCGCGCATCTCCCAATGAATCATCAAGTAACAGTTCCCCGGCGGAACACAGCATTCCCTCGGAAACAACACCCCGTAATTCCGTTGTCCGTATATTCATACCGTTCGGTAAATTTGCTCCATCCCTGGCCACCGGGACCCTGTCTCCTGTTCTTAAATTCTGGGCTCCACAAACAATTTTTACTGCCTCTGCGCCAAGGTTAACATCACAAACCCATAGTTTATTTGCATTGGGATGCCTGTTCAATTCCTTGATCTCACCAATAAAGACCCTGTCTAAACCCTTGTCCAAATTCTCGACGCTACCAACTTCAATCACACCGCACGTTAAAGATTCGGCGAGATTTTCGGCACTTTCCTTAATATCAACAAGTTGTCCTAACCAATTAAGACTGACTTTCATTACTATCCCCCCTAAAACTGCCGCAAAAAGCGCATGTCATT
>JAQVLN010000111.1 GCA_028704155.1 Desulfitobacteriaceae bacterium | reverse complement strand
GTAAAAATCGGTGGCTGCATATATAAAAATAGTATAGTCCGGCTTGCTTTTTCTAATGGATTTCACTAATGGTTCCCATGAACCGCCGGTTGTAAGAATTCCTCTTTTACGTTTACGTCTTATTTCTTCATATTTCCTCTAAATCCTTTATTTATGACATTATATTTACAACAGATTATTCTGATTCATTTTTAATTCCGATATTTCAATACAATAAAAAACTTCTTAACCGATCAGTTAAGAAGGTATCTATTTTACCAGGGAGTTGCCCCAGTATAAACAATGAGCAAAGTATTGATCAGACAGCAAGCGTAAACTTGAAATCAGGATACTGCAGGAAATCAATCAAGAAACCAGGAATAAATTCAATCTACATAATAAAGGCTTCCCAAACGATAACTGCATACTTTTCCATTCTCTAACCATTTTACTTGTGTTTCTACTTCCAATAATTCCGGATATATATCCCAATCCGCATAGACAGTCCACTCGAACAAGCCCTCGCTGCCAACAACTTTATCACCGGGTATACACTCTTTTTTTGTTAAATTTTCCGTCCATGAACGCCCCGCCAGCCGCTCCATTGTTTTCCAGGCGATACTTACGGCTTTGCTTAAATTAGAGGCCTGTTGGCTTTTATAATATGAAGCCTCAGTTAATCCGTATAAGGCGAAAAAACTCATCGAAAATATTAACAGAGCCATTAAGACATCTATCAGAACATATCCCCCATGAGCGCTATCCGAATCAATCATTTTCCAGGACTTCCTCCCGTTACCCATCTCAATCAACCTTCAGTAATCGACCTGTCCCATTTCACCAATCTGGTAAACCCTGGTTTCAACATAAGGATTCAAAGGCCATTTATCCAAATAAGGACCTCTCCAGTGCTCAGATCCTGTTGTGTTCAGCATTAAATCATTGACAGTCGAAGGAAAAATACCAATATCCAGCCTGTAATCCTGGGCTGCTCCACTAATCAGCCTGATATTAGCCTGATCAACAAGTTCAGAGGCCTTCTCCTTTGAACTTCCATAATGGGGAACAAGACCACCTAACAGTAAACCAATAAGCAACAAGACTATCAATATTTCCAATAAAGTAAAACCATCTTCCTCAAAATAGCCGACATCATTCAGCATCTTATCTGTGCCTCCGCTATTATTCGGATTTTCATGAGGCTTTTAATCCATTAAGGTTAATTTTTATCATATTTTCCATTCTGCTCCATCTGCCTTCGCCATCGACAAATCTTTCATTTATGTTACATCCTGCCAGGCCAGGAGTATTTCCTGATCTGTACAATCTTTTACTATTACCGATAAGCCCAGTCCTTTAGGTAAAATCAAGATCTTTTTTCCAGCCTGGTTTTTCTTGTCACCTTTCATATGCTCCATAAGCCTCTCCAGGGCTCCTGTGTCAACCTTTGTTATGAGATCAAAGCCTTTAAGAAGATTTACGATTCTCTCTACCTCCGCAGAATTCAACATCCCCCTGCTATTAGCCAGACAGGCAGCTGCAACCAGGCCGGCACTTACTCCCTGACCATGAGTTATCCCCTTATACTCCAACTCAGTCTCCAGGGCGTGACCAAAACTATGTCCCAAATTCAGCAAAGCCCTGGAGCCTTGTTCTAATTCATCTTCCGAAACTTTTTTGACCTTGACAGCCAGGGAACGGCCCGCCATTTCCTTCCAAACAGTCATATCGCGTCGTCTGATTGCTTCCAGGTTTTTCTCCAAATACTCGAACAAGTCCCGGTCAGCTATTAAGGCATGTTTGATTGTTTCTGCCAACCCGTTTTGAACCTCGCTCCAAGGTAATGTCTCCAGGGTACTAAAATCCGTCCAAACTGCCATGGGCGGGTAAAATGAACCCAAAAGATTTTTTCCTGCGGGATGGTTCACCGCAACCTTTCCTCCAATACTGCTGTCGACCTGTGCTAACAGGGTGGTTGGTACTTGAACGAGCCGGATTCCCCGCATGAATATACTTGCAAAGAAGCCCCCTAAATCGCCAATTACTCCTCCACCCAAAGCTATTACCAAAGTCCTGCGGTCAACTCCCAAACCCATGGCTTCAGTTGTTAATTGGGCAATTCTGGCCAGGGATTTTTGTTCTTCGCCATCAGGCACGCTTAACGTATTAACTACAAAATCCTTAAGTCCTTCCATCAAACGGTCAAGATAGCGGTCAGCCACATTGGGAGTTGAAATAATTAAAATATTATCGAATGTTAAAGAACGCGTTTGCAGATACTCCCCGAGTCCTTCCAAAGGAACTCCCAAAAATATCGGATAAGGCCGGTTTGAGGCTACCTCAATCCTTTGCCAGTTAATCAATTTACCGAACTCCCTCCCGCAATAATTTTAGAATCTCTTTTACTACCTCTTCGACTCCCTTATTTGTTGTATCAACAATGTAATGTGCCTGGGCATAAGTATCCAGGCGGGACTGCCATAATGAAAGGACTTCTTCCGGGCCGCGTTTAAGCAACGGCCGGTCTGAACTGCCTACCCGCTGCAAAACATCTTCCAAAGAGGCATATAAATATATTATAAGCCCACTTTGCTTTAAGAGCTTAAAATTCTCCGGATTCATTACGGTTCCGCCGCCGGTTGAAATAATACAATTCTTGCCTGTACAGACTTTTTTAACAGCCAGGTATTCCTCAAAGCGGAACCGGCTTTCCCCATAACGGCAAAAAATATTGCTGATGGTCATTCCCGCTATCTCTTCAACAATCGAATCAGTATCAACAAATTTCCAGTGAAGCACTGTTGCCAAACGCTTTCCAACCGTGCTTTTACCCGCACCCATAAAACCTATCAAAATGATATTCTGTCTGTCCTTCATCAGTTACACCTGTCCTTATAGTGCCTTTAAATAATCCCTGTAATCCTGCCAGGATTTTTGCAATTCAAAATAAGTATCCGCAGGAAATTTATCAAGTATTTCCACGGCGATAGTCCAGGCAACTACATGTTCCAAAACCACCTTGGCAGCAGGTACCGCACAAATATCTGAGCGCTCAACACTGGCTTGAACAACTTCTTTGGTTTCCATGTGTACCGTAGTCAGAGGGCTGTATAGAGTAGGGATAGGTTTCATTACTGCTTGCAGAACAAGGGGTTCACCGTTACTCATTCCCCCCTCGATTCCCCCGGCATTATTGGAGACATGACTATAGCCTGTTGTCTTATTGTATTGAATAGGATCATGGACTTCTGAACCCATCCGATCGGCAGCTTCAAATCCCAAACCAAAAGATACGCCTTTTATAGCTTGCACGGAAATAACCGCTTGGGCTAATTTTCCGTCCAGTTTCCGATCCCATTGAACATGCGAACCCAAACCGCTGGGAACATTATGAACCTGAATCTGAATAACTCCTCCTAAAGATTCCCCCTTCTGCCTGGCCTCTTCCAAACGCTGCCGCATTTTCCGTTCTGCCTCGGGATCGGCCACAGCCCATTCCGAATTCTCCACGCGCTGCCAATAGTCCTTGTCCTCAAATGTTCGGGCCTTTATCCCTCCTACAGACATAACCTGACCCTTTACTTCTATGCCCAAATGATTTAAGAGCTGCACAGCTACACTGCCTATAGCAACACGTATTGCTGTTTCACGGGCACTTGCCCTTTCCAAAATATTACGCACTTCTGTCCTGTACTTGATGCTTCCGGTTAGATCGGCATGACCCGGCCTGGGAGTAAGTACTTTACGGCTTTCCAAATCGGCCTCTTCACCCCAAGCCATGATCTTCTCCCAATTGGCCCAGTCCCGATTAACAATTACCATAGCCAGAGGTGCACCGGTAGTCAGACCGCCGCGCAGGCCGGAGAGAAAATTCACCTGATCTGTTTCAATCTGCATTCTGCCTCCCCGTCCCGGACCTTTCTGCCGCTTTCTCAGAGCTTCATCGATAATCTTCCTGGAGATAGTTAATCCGGCAGGAAGGCCTTCAATAATTCCCAGTAATTGAGGACCGTGAGACTCTCCCGCTGTTAAAAAACGCATTCCAATCACCTTTCTATTAACCGCAAATAAATTATTCTTCCCTTATACGTCCTGATACTGGTGCAACAATAACCTTCTTTATTTCCCCTTCGGCATTTTTCAATAAAACAGTTAGGCCAACATCGGGAATCCCCCTGGCATTAAAAATTAAATCTGGAGGGCTGTTAGCAAAAACAATACCCTCTTCCAAGTCGATTTGTTTAACACGCACACCTTGCCTCATTATCTGGTAATAGCCCGGTCCGTAGTAAAACTTTACCTTATACCAGGTATTCTCCGACATAGCAGCCTGGCGGGTATCCCTAAGTTCAGTCAGGAGCTGCGCAGAGGTCAGGGTCAGACTTTGACTATGTACCTTCAGAGGGAGTTTAATAACCAGCATAAATCCTGTTCCTGCCAAAATAGTCAGTACCAAAATCAGTTCCAATAAAGTAAAACCTTTACCCGGCTTTTTATTCTTAACCATATTTAAGATTTTTGTCTTGCTTCCACTTCATTAAGCAAAGCTGTCCACATCGGTTCGACAGGTGCTTTCCCACCCAGCCAAAACTCCCAAGCCAGGGCCCCTTGATATAGAAGCATACCTAAACCATTTAAAGTATCACACCCTAGGGATCGGGCATTTTGTAAAAAGGGGGTCGGTTTTGGACCGAAAAGAATATCAACTACCAAGGTTTTGGGAGAAATTCCGGTCAATTCGAAAGGATAGTTTTCGCCGTGCAGGCCAACGGAAGTTGCCTGTACCAAAAGGTCCGCATCTTTTAACCAAGCGCCGGGTTTAAATTCACCGCCCACAGCACTTCCTCCTGCAGAACGAATATCTCTAACAAGTTGTTCTGTCATTTCCGGGGCTATGTTGAGGATAAGCAAATTTACGCCTGAATTTGCCAAAGCCATTCCTATTCCCCGGGCGGCTCCCCCGGCTCCCAGTATTACTGCCTTGCAGTCTTTAAGATTAGCCACTTTTTCCTGAATTGAACGGACAAAACCTAAGCCGTCAGTATTATGGCCGATTATCTTTTCAGGAGTAAATTTAATCGTATTAACTGCCCCGGCACGTTTGGCTTCAATAGTTAGTTCATCTATATAGCGGAGCACTCTCTCTTTATGAGGTATTGTAACATTGCAGCCGGAAAAACCCAAAGCACGCAGACCTGAAACTGCTTCATTCAGTTTATTCGCTTCTACTCTGAATTTTAAATAGCGGGCCTCAATTCCCAGGGCTTTGTATCCGGCTTCATGCATTACCGGAGACAGCGAATGTGCGATCGGATCACCGATTACCGCAAAATATTGTTCCACAGGATCACCTCTTACTATCAATAACTGAATCACATTTCAAAACTAACAACTCATTTTCTTCAGGTCCTGCAGGAAATCGGGATAAGAAACAGTTGCCGCTTCCATTCCGGAAATACCGACACCCTCCCTGGACAGCAAACCTGCAACTGCCCAAGTCATAGCCAAACGATGATCACCATGACTGGTAAGATTACCTCCTCCGCGCAGCCAA
The DNA here is from genome assembly GCA_028704155.1 of Desulfitobacteriaceae bacterium. Lineage (GTDB taxonomy): Bacteria > Bacillota > Desulfitobacteriia > Desulfitobacteriales > Desulfitobacteriaceae > UBA2264. The sequence continues at coordinate 324 of JAQVLN010000111.1, read as the reverse complement.
GGCTGCCCTTGGATACGCAAACCGTCTGGAAGCTTTTCAATCCTTGCCCCTAAAACGCTTAAACCTTCAACAACCGTACTGATCCGGTCTGTTTCTTTAACCATTAGTTCTTCGGCATTTCTGATAACGCTTTCCCCTTCTGCAAAACACATGGCAACTGCCAATACAGGTATTTCGTCAATCAAGCGGGGAATCATACTTCCGCCAATTTCAATTCCCTTTAAGTTCGAAGGACTGACCCGTAAAGTAGCCTGGGGTTCCCCGCAAACCTCTGTTGTCTCAGATTCAGAAATTTGTGCTCCCATTAACCTTAAGGCATCAATA
>JAQVLN010000110.1 GCA_028704155.1 Desulfitobacteriaceae bacterium | reverse complement strand
TCGCTATTGCTTCTTCTCTCCCACACCTCGCGATGTGAAACTTGCAAGTCCCTCTGGGGTTCGTCGGCAACTACGCCCCTTGTGGACTTTCACCACAGATTGACGGCATCCCCGTCATACTTATAAAGAAGGGAATCTCTTGTACAGAAATTCCCTTCTTTATAGTTTGAATGTCTTTTTATGCCAACTTACTGCTTCTACGCCAAATCTTAAGTTTTTCAGCCCCAGCAATCAGTTCATCCCTATAATCGGGATGAGCAATTGAAATTAAGGCTTCGGCACGCTGCCAACTCGATAACCCTTTAAGATTAACCTTCCCATACTCAGTGACTACATACATTACTGTCGTACGTGTATCTGTAATTACTGAGCCAAGTGTCATTAATGGTTTGATACGGGAACAGACCTGCCCATGTTTATCAGTGTAAGTTGAAGGCAAGCAGATAAAGCTTTTACCTTCTTTAGAATAATAAGCGGCTTCCACAAAGTCAAGCTGACCACCGGATCCACTAATAATCCTGGGTCCAACCGTTTCAGAACAAATCTGACCTGTCAAGTCAACTTCTAAAGCACTGTTTATGGAAATTAGTTTGTCGTTTCGTGAAGCAATACTGGGATGATCAGTGTAATCTACAGGATAACCTGCCAGGACTGGGTTATCTTTCATAAAATCATAGAGTTTCTGAGTTCCTGCCGCAAAGGTAAATGTGATTCGTCCGCGATCCAGTTGTTTGTACTTCCCATTAACTTTTCCCTTTTCAATCATATTGACAATTCCATCAATCAACATTTCCGTATGAATACCTAAGTCTTTCAGGTCCGATTCAGCAATCATCTGTCCTAAGATATTCGGCATTCCGCCAATTCCCAATTGAATACAGGCTCCATCAGAAATTTCCGGCAAAATATAAGCAGCAATTTTTTTATCTACTTCTGTTGGTTCGGATGAAGGTAATTCAGGTAGTCCCAAGTGTCCTCCTTCAACAATATAGTTCACTTCGGAAATATGAACTATATTGTCATAGCCGCCATGAACCCTCGGCATATCTTCATTAACTTCAATAATAACATGACGAGCTTTCTCAATTGCTGCTGCATAGTGAGATATTGTAACTCCAAAGCTGAAGTATCCGTGTTTATCCATTGGAGAAACCTGAATAATCGCAACATCCGTGTGTAAATTCTCACGAATATATCGGGGACACTCTGAATACCTTAGAGGAATGTAATAAGCTAAACCTTTTTCGGCTAATCTTCGTTCACGTCCACCAAGGTGCCAGCTATTCCAAATAAAATGTTCTCCCTTAGGGTCACACTTTAGTATGTCTAATGGTGACAATAGAATACCTCCGCGTAAATGCACATTATGCAGTTCTTCTTTCCGACGCGCCAAAGCTTTATCCAACAAACACGGCATACTCGCAGCAAAGCCAAATTCTACCCAGTCTCCACTGCAGATTACTTGTACTGCTTCGTCGGCTGTGACACATTTTCTACGGTATTCATCCATAATCATCCTATACATCAAACATTTCCTTTCTGAAATAAATTCTCAGAAAATACCCGCAAAGCTCCCTGGCATAACCTGCCCCTTCAGCAACCTGCAGCAATGGAGGGGTCATTTGTTTGGCAGCACAAGCTGCATTAAAGTTTTCCGGGAAAAATCGGGAATACGCTTTCATATTTGGTTGTTTCAATTGATTTTTAGATTTATCTGTCTTAACTTGTGACACGTACATTCTCCCCAATCATTTCCAGAAAACTTTCGATCCTGGTTCTGGCCTGAGCGTCCCCAAAAGTCCTTTCGACTTCAATTGAAAGTACAGGTAATCCTACTTCTGTTGCCATAAATATTTTTAATCATAAAACCATAAGCAATCAATAATTAGGCCACCTAATTGGTGACCTAAAGTTTACTGTTTTATTTAGGTTGCATGCGAATAGCCCCGTCCAAACGAATCGTAGTACCATTTAGCATAGGATTTTCAATAATCTGCTGAGTAAGCTGGGCAAATTCCGGAGGCCTACCAAGTCTGGGTGGGAAAGGAACTAAAGTGCCCAGAGACTCCTTAGCTTTTTCAGGTAAGGAATCAAACATTGGCGTCCAGAATAGTCCAGGAGCAATAGTTACCACCCGGATACCAAGAGCAGCAAATTCCCGGGCTAAAGGTAAAGTCAATGAAACAATTCCACCCTTGGAAGCCGCATAAGCTGCTTGGCCGATCTGACCTTCAAAAGCAGCTATCGAGGCAACATTGATGATTACTCCTCTTTCACCCAAATCATTGGGATTATTTTGAGCCATTTTTTCTACTACCAGCCTGATTACATTAAACGTTCCAATCAAATTGATCTGAACAACCTTTTCAAACATCGATAAAGCTAAAGGACCATTCTTGCCCAAAACCTTACCTGGTGGCGCTATCCCTGCACAATTAACTATAGTATTCACTGTACCGAAAGCTTTGATTGTTTCGTTTATGGCTTCACTTACACTTGCTTCATCAGTGATGTCAGTCTTTATGAAAATCGCTTTGCCCTCTAGTTCGGCAGCTAATTTCTGACCTTTATCCGCATCAAGATCTATTATGGTTGCCTTGCCCCCATTGGCTACAATATTTCGAACCGTAGCTTCTCCCAACCCGGATGCACCACCGGTAACAAAAACAATCGCTTCATTTATATTCATCTAATTATCCTCCCTATTTATTTTTTTCTTTAAGCCTGCTCTGCTTTTGCTTCTATACTTCAATTAACATGGTTTCGCCCTGAGCCAGTCCGCCGCAAATAGCCGCTACCCCTTTGCCGCCGCCCCTGTGAATAAGTTCATAAAGCAAAGTCATTAAAATACGGGCACCTGATGCTCCAATGGGATGTCCAATAGCAATTGCTCCACCTTTAACATTGATCTTATCACGGATCTCCTGCATCTTACTCTTATCTCCATCTGACATTATGATGCTTGATACCAAGGGCATAGCCGCAAAGGCTTCGTTAATCTCAATCAGGTCAATCTGCTCCAAAGTTAACCCAGCCTTTTGTAAGAGTTCCATGATCGCGATTCCTGGAATAGTAGCGATATAGTTGGGTCGAGTCGAACGACCTAAGGCAGCCTTAATTTTGCCCAATGGTTTCAGGCCAAGACTATTAGCCTTGTCAGCGCTCATTACTATCAAGGCTGTAGCCCCATCGCTTAACGGAGGCGCATTTCCGGCTGTAACCGTAGGACTGCCAAATACTGTCTTTAGTTTAGCCAGCTTTTCCAGAGTCGTATCAGCTCTGGGCAATTCATCACGATCAATAACCTTACCATTAAATTCAATGGATATAATTTCATCTTTAAACTTATTCTCTGCCAGGGCTTTAGCATAAAGCTGTTGGCTACGTAATCCCCAAAGATCCTGCTCTTCTCTGGAAACATTGTATTCTACTGCAACGTTTCCGGCATCCACAGACACCGGGTTGTAACCTTTGTATTCAATTCCAAACATCCAGTCCTGCATCTCGATTGGCCCAATTTTTGTTCCCCAACGAACAGCCGGAGGAAGCAATAAAGCTGCACGACTCATGCTTTCCACACCGCCCGCCAGTGCTATATCAGTATCACCGTTCGCAATGGATTGGTAAGCCAGTCTGACAGCTAATAAACTGGAACAGCAGGCTGTATCCACTGTTACTGTCATGACCTCAGGCCGAATCCCCGCTTTGAGCGAAACCTGACGGCCAATAACCGATGGAGTTTCGGCTTCTGCCGATAAGCAGTTACCAAAGTAGACCTCTTCGACATCCTCTGCTTTAATACCGGCCCGTTCAATTGCAGCCTGCATAGCCATCTTTCCAACCTCAACTATGGGGATGTCCTTCATCCCTCCTACAAACTTGCCAAATGGTGTACGGACAGCACTTACGATTACAATATCTTTCATGATTATTTCCCCCCCCTTATCTAAAAGTACTTAGTGACCAGGTTGAAGATTTAAACAACTAAACTATAAGAGCAATATATGTGCCAAAAGAGCAGTATATGTCCCAAAGAATCTAAGGAACAAATCCGGTTGCTTGAATTTAATCTCTTAGGTTTGGTTCTTTGCTAACTTTTTCGGAAAATCCGGGTTATTACGACATAAATAAAGAAAATTCAGAAACTTTTGACAATAAGAGTTTTTGCATAAAAATTAGTTAAAATCGTTAATCCTCTCTGAAACTGTTAATTTCACCCAAACATCATATGGATATTGCACAAAAAACATTACAAAAAGACTGTCATATGTACTAGTAAAAGTACATATGACAGTCTTTTTGTATCCGATCGTAAGACTCCCCCTTACGAGAAGGGAGTGAGTCCTCCTGCATATGGTATTTTTTGTAATATGATTAAAATGAAACTAGGTTATAGTATTTTTAACTATCAAATTTAATTACAGCTTCCCGAAATTCAGGAACTTGTCAGAAAACTTAATGCTCTGCAAGGCAAGGTAGCCTATTCAGTTTATATTCCGCTTTGCAAAAATTAAAAACAGAATAGCAACCAGATCATTATTTACTTTAGCAGTTATTAACTAACTGGTATATTCTTTCTTTTTCCATTAAATCCGGAAGACCGTCATTTTTCTTGGCGGGCTTTTCTGACAAGCATGTTAAAACACATTCAGCTATCTGCTCAGATATCTCAAGAGAAGATAATTCTCCACCTGCAGCATACCAGTTCGTAATATAATTCATCGCACCCATTAGAGAAAGTTTGGCGAATTTAACATTAACCTGTTTAAAATATTTCTTTTCTATTCCCTCTCTAATAATCGAAGCAAACATTTCTTCAAACTCATCTCTTTGGTGGGTAAGATTATGCAGTGGAATTGACTGAGGTATACAATTTTTTTCAATAAAACTGTAATTTATATAGTAATTAGAATTGCCTATTACATTTTGGACATGTGCTTTAATCATTTGAAATAATTTAAGATCGGGAGTAAGACTGCTTTCGTATACGGGACGAACATTACTCATGGCTTTTTCCAGCATATGCATATGACATTTTAACCACAGATCTTCTTTACTGGAGACATAATGATATAATGCACCTTTGGTCTTCTTGATACGACTGGTTATTTCACCTAAGGTTGCTCCTTTATATCCTCTTTCTGTAAAGGTTTGGGAAGCCGCCTCAAGTATTACATGCCAGGTCTCATTGATTGCCATTGATACCCTCTCCTCCTTAATAAAGTACAAAAGCCCTTGGCTATATTAAAACATAACCAAGGGCTAATTAGTTTTACCAAACATTATCACGTTATTTTACGTGAACCTCCGTATACTAACTATACAGTAGTTTCTTAAGGGTATATATTTACTAACACCTTGATTTACTTCATCTATTTTTTCTATTAGTTAAGCGCCTTTTTCCATGAACTATAGCTTCAGGTTAAGAATTCAATCATATAGTGGCCAAACTTTAGTTTAGCGGTTCCGTTCTTTGCGTTCCAACAACATTTCCATGAAAGCATCGACACGGTTTTTAATAGGACCATCGGCATAATCCCGCGGATCTACCATATCCCCTTCCAGCAAGAGCGTAGGTATCCCATGTTTTTCCTGCATGTATTTAGCTTGGTAGGGCAAGAATCCGGTAGCAATTTTGCAGCCGTACAGGGCATAACTGATGATCCCGTCAACCTTGTAATCCTGGCAATAATTAGCAACTAAGTTTTCAACGGTTTCCCGCACAGAAGTCATAAACCAACAGTTATATAGATATTTACGGGCCAGACTCTCGCATGGTTTGTTCGGATCAAGCCTACCCAGGCGATTGCCAAGACTGTAATGAAAGTGGTGCGAATAGGTTTCAATAACACTGACAGCGTCAAATTTATGCAAATAATTAAAAAATCCAAGCGTATACCAGGGTGGA
>JAQVLN010000109.1 GCA_028704155.1 Desulfitobacteriaceae bacterium | reverse complement strand
CTTTAAAGGTATTGTCCGGCTGGTATGCAATGGTATCTAACTCAGAGAATAAATTACCATGATTCCAAAACGGATAGAAGTAAAAAGCCCTTCAAGATCTTTTTTAGAATCATGAGGGCTTATCTTTATTGACTTTTCTGGTGGGCCATGTAGGACTCGAACCTACGACCTGACGATTAAGAGTCGCCTGCTCTACCAATTGAGCTAATGGCCCCTTATTAAGATGTTGATGTAACTGGCTGGGGCGGCTGGATTCGAACCAACGAAATGCCGGAGTCAGAGTCCGGTGCCTTACCGCTTGGCGACGCCCCAAGGGAATGTAAAAAAATTTATGGTGACCCCACCGGGATTCGAACCCGGGTTACCGCCGTGAAAGGGCGGTGTCTTAGGCCGCTTGACCATGGGGCCTGGTCGGGATGGAGGGACTCGAACCCCCGGCCTCTTGCTCCCAAGGCAAGCGCGCTAGCCAAACTGCGCTACATCCCGCAAAATATGATACAAAGGATATTATATCTGAAGAAGGATTGCGCGTCAAGTTCTACGGACGTTATTGTATTAAAAAAAAGTCCAGCTTGTGCTGGACGGGGAGAGATAGAACTCACCAAAGCGGAGTAACCATATTATTGTCTATTTATAAGGAAAATATACATTTTAAAATAACAATCTTTGGCGGTGAGTAAGTCCGTCAATGGATGAGCAAGCAAGGTGAAACGGGCAGCGGCAAGGATTTCCTAAAAATGAAGAAATGTGGCATTTAAAAACAACAATCAAAACAGCCTGTCCTGAATTGGGGCGGGCTGTTTTATTTCGCTTCAGGTGACCTGGAAGGGGTGCCATAATGAAACAAAATATAGGCAAGGTAGGGGGTCTGACAGCCAGTTGTTAAAAGTAATACATAGAAGTATGTGTGCTGCAATCCCTGATAAACAACCAAAGGAATGATAGCTTCAACCTGTGTTTAAACCCGAAAGAAATTTCTCAAGGTTCTGTCAGCAGTTGGTACAAAAATTGCAATAATCTTGAATAGAAAAACAAATCAGGCGATTGCGTTTCATGGAATAGATAAAAATCCATTAGATGCCATGAAGGCCATTGCAGGGACAATTATTTCAACAGGGAGGGGATAAGAAACAGACTCGGGGATTTATATCAAGCGCAGCGGGGATTTGCGGGTAAGAGTCTTTTAGTTAAAAAAATCTTTTAAAGGGGGACACTTGTAGGTGAAATTTTTTAGGGTTCCAAAAGATATTGTATTCGGTTGGGGTAGCTTAGAGTACCTAAAACAAATTAAAGGTAAAAAGGCTTTTCTTGTTACAGATCCAACCATGGTCAAATCAGGGGTAGCTGAAAGAGTGGAAAACTACCTAAAGGAAGCCGGTTTAGCAGTGCAAAAGTTTACTGAGGTTGAGCCGGATCCTTCTCGTGAAACAGTGGAAAAAGGTACTAAGCTTATGCAGTCTTTTGAACCAGATTGGATCGTAGCCTTGGGAGGCGGTTCTTCCATGGATGCGGCCAAGGGCATGTGGGTTTTATATGAGTATCCTGATATCACCTGGGAAAAAGTCTTTACCGCAACACCTGTATTGCGAAATAAGGCCAAATTTATAGCTATTACTACAACTAGTGGTACTGGTTCCGAAGTTACATGTGCCGCTGTTATCACTAATAGAAGTGTTCGACCTAATGTTAAAGATGTCATCGCCAGTATGGAAATCAGTGCAGATATCGCTATTACCGATCCGGAACTTGCTTCTACTATGCCGCCAAAGGTTACAGCAGCTACAGGCGTAGATGCATTGGTCCACGCCATAGAGAGTTATACATCCATTGTAGCAACCGTAATTGATAAGGCTATTGCGTTAAAAGCGATTCAAATGGTCTTTAGCAGCTTACCCAAAGCATATGCCGATGGACGCAATCAAGTAGCCAGGGAAGATATGGCTACAGCTTCGATGATGGCAGGAATGGCGTTTACAAATTCTTTCCTCGGAATTGTTCATTCACTAGCCCATCAACTTGGCTCTGAGTTTGGAGTGCCTCATGGAGCAGCTAATTCAGTAATGCTGCCCTACGTAATGAAATTTAATTCAATTGCCGTTTCAGAATTATATGCCGAAATAGCCAGTGCTTTAAATATTGAGTTTTATGATGACCGAGAAGCAGTAGATAAATTAATCAAGGCAATTTTCCAATTGCAAGAAGATGTTGGTCAACCTCACACTATTAAAGAATATGGAATAGATGAAAAGACTTTTATTGGTTTGCTTGATAATTTGGCACAAAATGCCCTAAATGATGCTTGTGTTTTTTGCAACCCCCGTGTGCCGAGTTTAGAGGATATGAAAAACCTATACCTGGCTGCTTATTATGGTAAGGAGTCATAACTTAAGTTGGCGGTATTAAGTCACATATAACAATATTTACTTAACTGCATACGCGCCGGGTATTGTGCGGAGCACGCTCAGGACCCCGTCAAAGTCAACCTAGACAACATATACTTACTGCACACCTTATCACCTACTGCATATTGACGATTAAAGGGACTTTGACGTGGCCCTGGGAGCACGCTGTATCGCAAAATGAAGAAATATGGCATGTGAAACAACAATCAAAGCAGTCTGTCCTGAACTGGGGCAAGTTGTAACATCTCGATACAGGTGAACTGGAAGGGTACTTTAATGAAACAGGACATAGACAAGGCTGGGATCTGACAGACAGAAGGTTGTTAAATACAATAATAAAATTATATGTACTGAAGCTCCCTGATAAACGAGGAATGATATCATCAACCTGTGTTTTAATTTTGAAAGAGAAAGAAGTTTGTTGAAAGCTTGCTAGCAGTTGGTACAAAAATTGCAATAATTTATAGAATAGCTAAACAAATCAGACGATTGCTGTTCATAGATAAATAACAAGCTCATTTGGTGCAGCGAAGGCCATATGAATAAACAAAGGACAATTATTTTAACAGGGAGGGGATGGGAAAAAGAACCGGAGATAATGCCATCTAAGTGAGTGAGAATGTGTAATTACAGGGTGTTTAAATCCGAGGTTACAAAAGAAACATTTAATTAAAAGAGTTTTTAAAAATTTTATTAGGAGATGAATGAATATGGCATTGGCAGATCAAGTTTTTGGATTCTTTATTCCTACAGTTTCACTGATGGGTGTCGGTTCAGTTAAGGAAACAGGTAATCAGGTAAAAAACCTGGGTGGCAAAAAAGTGCTTATCGTTACTGACAAGGGCCTTGCGGCGCTTGGTGTAGCTGAAAAAGTAAAAGGTTTAGTGGAAGAGGCCGGCGTATCAGCGATTATTTATGACGGGGCAGAGCCGAACCCGACGGATAAAAACGTTCATGATGGCCTCAAGGTCTTTCAGGACAACAAGTGTGATATGATTGTGTCCCTGGGTGGCGGCAGTTCTCACGACTGTGCCAAGGGGATTGGCATCGTTTCCACAAACGGCGGCCACATCCGTGATTACGAAGGAGTCGACAAGTCCACCAAGCCGATGCCCCCGTTCATCGCTATCAATACCACCGCCGGCACCGGCAGTGAAATGACCCGTTTCTGCATTATCACCAATACCGATACACATGTTAAAATGGCTATTGTGGACTGGCGGGTCACCCCAAATGTCGCTATCAATGACCCTGTTTTGATGGTAGGGATGCCGTCTGCGCTGACCGCTGCCACCGGCATGGATGCCCTGACCCACGCTGTGGAGGCCTATGTTTCCACTATCGCCACCCCTGTCACCGATGCCTGCGCCCTGATGGCCATTAAGCTAATCTCGGAAAACCTGCGTAACGCTGTGGCTAACGGGCAGAATATGGAAGCCCGGGATAAAATGGCCTACGCTGAATACCTGGCCGGCATGGCTTTCAATAACGCAAGTCTGGGCTACGTCCATGGTATGGCTCACCAGTTGGGTGGTTTCTACAACCTGCCGCACGGTGTCTGTAATGCCATCCTGCTGCCGGCGGTTGAATCTTTCAACCTGATCTCCAACCCCAAACGCTTTGCCGAAATTGCCGAAGCCATGGGTGAGAATATTGAAGGGCTCTCCGTACGGGAAGCTGCTGACGTGGCCATTGCTTCCATCAAAAAGCTTTCTGCTGACGTTGGTATCCCTGCAGGTCTTAAGGAACTGAACGTCAAAGAAAAAGACTTCGAAGTTATGGCAAAGAACGCCATGAAGGACGCCTGTAGCGCCACCAACCCGCGCCTAGCTACGTTGCAAGATGTGATCAATATCTTTAAATCAGCAATGTAATTATCGCTGAAGCTACAAAGTAGACGTCCCAATAGCTGACATAAATATTGAAAACCGCACAGCCCTTATTGCTGCCCAGGCAGCACAAGGGCTGTGCCTTCTGTATGGGAATTATTAAATAAGGGAAATAATGATAGACAGTGATTACATAATCATGTTAGAATGATAAAAATGGATAATCAATTCAGGTTCCCCGGTTTTTGCCGGGGATACAAAGGGAACCGGGTGGAAGTCCCGGACGGTCCGGCCACTGTGAGTGGGGAGCGCTTCCCGAATGCCACTGGGTATGTGAATACCCGGGAAGGCGGGAAGTATGCTGTGAGCCACGAGTCAGGAGACCTGCCTGAATGTGTTTGCTGCGAGGCTTTCCTCTGAAGAGCCAGTGGTGATGGTAAGGCATCTTTTTAGCGCATTGCCTTCTATTGACATTAACCTTGGCTTAATAATAGAGCCGGGGTTTTTATTTGTCCTTACAATAGTGTAAAGGAAGAGTCATCCAATTTTAAAGCAATAGAATCAATTAATTGTAATCAGGTTCCCCGGTTTTGTCGGGGATACGAAGGGAACCGGGTGGAAGTCCCGGACGGTCCGGCCACTGTAAGTGGGGAGCGGCTCCCTTAATGCCACTGGGTTCTAGCATTGCCCGGGAAGGCGGAGAGTACGCTATGATCCACAAGTCAGGAAACCTACCTGATTATTCAATTACCGTCTTCCGTTGAAAGGCAGGGTTTTTATTTTGGTGGAATGAGCCAGCGTAAAAAGCCCGGTCGCTTGCGGAGGTAGCCGGGCTTTTTTAATACCTCCTCCTGTTTTGTTGTTTCGCCCGTTCTCAGGTGGAATGGGCCCCTTTTAAAACAATGTCTTTATAAATATAGTGACTTGATTTAGTTGCATTGATCTTGAACAACAGTGCAAAAACATTATCCAGGGACTTCTTGTGCGGAATTTTAATAGAGAAGGATTTAATCCGAATTTAAGTTAGAAAAAACGAGAGAGGGGTTCAATGTAAATATCACTTGGTAAAAATGGACTTGAAGTCAGTAGCTTGCCGGTTGAAAGTATTGATGTAGCCAGGGTGGCCCCGTTGTCAAAACAAAATATTTAGGTATATAAGCTGCGATTCGGTCATTGTGAAAAATTGAAGATTGGCAACGCTGTGGTGAGGTTTTCCCTCACCCCTTTTGATCTCCAAAAGAACCGTTTCCAACAAAAGTCAAATTCCTTGTGAGCCATTATAGGGCTGATCATCCTCAAGATAGATCCGGTGATCCGGGATTGATTAATTTTAGTGTTGATTGTTATGCTTATAATATTTACAATAAGCAGTATAGTATCAGTACGGCAGGAGAACAGATGGTCCTTGTAGAAAAGGGGTCATTAAAACAAATTCTTCAGGGAAAAGACCATTCGGCGCTGACCCTGGAACCGTTGCTATAAATATCATCTTAAGTGTTTTGCCTTTGGGAAAGGAGAACTGGGGAATGGCGTTAACAGGATTGCAAATATTTAAGCAGCTACCCAAAACAAACTGTAAGGATTGCGGCCAGGCTACCTGTCTGGCTTTTGCCATGGCCCTTGCAACCGGCAAGGCCACCCTCGAACAGTGTCCTCACCTCAGTGACGCTGCCAGGGAAA
>JAQVLN010000027.1 GCA_028704155.1 Desulfitobacteriaceae bacterium | reverse complement strand
TGTTATGGAAGGCAGGGGAATTTTCCCGCCTGAAGCAAGGCATCCGGAAAAATAGATCAGCTAAATTTCATTGTAATAATACTTGAGAAGATTACAAGGGAGGTTTAGGAATGGAGGAAAAGAAAGCCAAAAAAAGAACATCGGCCAAGACTTTGCAGACAGCCCGTGAAGCGGGATACTTTGGCAAAAAAATGTTGGCTAATACACGTACTGCAGTAGAAGAGGGCAGGCCGGTCGCCTGGTCAATGGTTGACTGGTGGCTGGGAGTACCTATTTGCAAAGCTATGGGTGTAGAGATGGTCTTTCCGGAAAACTGGAGCGCTTTTTGTGCCGCCTCCAGGACCGCTGAGCCCAATCTGGAATATTCGGAAATGGATGGTTTCCCCAACACACTGTGCGGCTATGCACGAAACACTCTTGGCTATGCGCGCAAACTTAAAGATAACAACTACGTGATCCCCCCCGATTCCCCCGGCGGGGGCTTGCCCAAGCCAAATTTCCTTTTGGGCTGCGGGGCCGTGTGTGACGCCCGCTACAAGTGGTTCCAGGCCATGGGACGTTACATGGACGTTCCGGTGTGGATGCTGGAATTTCCCCAGGTGGGCTATAAGGAGTACTATTTACCTGGCAATAAAGAAAAAACGATTAAATTTCTTGTTGACGAGTTAAAGGCCTTTGTGGCCTTCCTTGAAAACCTGCTGAATAAAAAACTAGATATGAATAAGCTGAGCGAATTGGTACAAATCATGTTTCAGACTAACAAAATAGCCCACGAAGTGGACCTTCTCCGCAAGGCTGTGCCCTCCCCCATGGTATCCCAGGATTTCTGGGCTGTAATGACCGCCCATTTCTACCTGGCTGATGATTTAGAAGCACAGGCCTTTTACCAACGTGTGTATGACGAAGTAAAGCACAGGGTAGACAACAAAATCGGCGCCATCCCTAATGAAAAATACCGGATGCTGTTTGCCGAACTGCCGCCTTGGCATACCCTGGGCTTTTTTGACGAAATGGCCGAAAAGCACGGGATTGCCTTTGTCTTCGAAAGCTGGAATTATCATGTCCCATCTCCGCTGACCGCGGAAGAGCGGCACGGTATCAGCGACCCGCTGGAACTCCTGGCCCGGTTCTCTTACCACAAATTTCACGAAATGGCCCCTGTCGCCAGGGAGCATGATATCGATCCCATTATCTTCGTCGCCCCCTATCTCAATTATGTCAAAGAATACCGGGGTGACGGTCTGATGGGGCACCCGCTGCTTTCCTGTCGTCCGGCTACCTATACCTTGATGCATGTAAGAAATCTTCTGATGGAAAAGTTCAAGGTGCCTTCTGTCATCGTTGAAGGTGATATTATCGACCTGCGTGTTTTTAATGAAGAGGAAGCTTACACTAAGATGGACGCTTTTATCGAAACTATGGACTACCACAGGGAGTTAAGAAAAAAAGCAGGCTTAGATTGGTAAAAGGGAGGAGGCTTGAAAATGAGTGAAAAAAAAGGTTTGGCAAGAGCGGCGGAGATTTACGCTAAATCGGAACAATATGCCCGGGAATTGAAAAATCAGGGAAAAAAGATTGCCGGCTATTATTGCTGCTATGTCCCCCTGGAAATGCTGGCGGCGGTCGATTACGTCCCTGTCCGCATACTCGGTGATATGAACGAAAACATTACCTCGGCAGATACCTATCTTCCCACTGTTATGTGTTTCTTTTACCGGAGCTGCCTGGACCTGGCCATGAAGGGCAAATACGATTATCTGGACGCATTTTTTGGTGCTCACTCCTGTGACGGTGCGGAAAGGGTGAGCTATGTCTGGCGCTCCTACCTGAAATACGCCTGTAACTTTAATATTGATATACCCCACACAGTCCATCCGCCGGCAATTGAATATTTTAAAAACCAGCTGGAGGCAATGAAAGAGACCATTGAGGAAAAAACCGGCCAAAAGATCAGCGATGAGCGTTTGGCTGCAGCCATCACCCTTTACAACAAGCAAAGGGGACTGGTACGCGAGCTATACGCTTTGCGCAAAGCAGATCCTCCCCCGATTTCGGGCACGGAAGTATTGCAGGTCCTGGTAGCAATTATGTATATGCCGCCGGAAGAAGGCAATGCGCTGCTGGCAGAAATACTGGAGGAGGTCAAGAACCGGCCGGTTACTGCCCAAAAGAAACCCAGGCTGCTGATCACAGGCTGCCTGATTGACAATATCTCTTTCACCAAGCTCATTGAGGACAGCGGTTTCAATGTCGTTATGGATGATACGGCCATCGGCAGCCGGTCGTTTGGTCATGATGTTGCAGTAACGGGAGACCCTTTGGGAAGTCTGGCCGAGCGCTATCTGGATAAAATTGTCTGTCCGCGGACTTTCCGGGAAACAGGGAAGAACCGTGCTGAAGACCTGGAAAACCGTTTTGGCTACCTGCGTAAATTTGTCGAGGACTGGAAGGCGGACGGTGTCTATCTCAATATCATCAGGAATTGTGACCCGCATGGTTACGAGATACCGGAACTCAAATATTACTTTGAGGAAATGGTGAATGTCCCCGTATTGGCTATCGAGCAAGATTATTCGACAGCATCGCTGGAGCCTTTACGCACCCGCTTCCAGGCTTTCGCGGAGAATATCGAGTGAACTCGTTCAGCTTAATCTAATGATCAGCTTGCCTCCCGGATAGTTAAAAACTGTACAAATTATTATTTGGCAAGCCGCTATTTTTGACGTATTACCATATACCCCCAAAGTAGCGGCTTCTTTCTTCCTTATTCCATTTATGATTTCACCGCAAAAAGTATTAAGCAACTGGTTTCTGTAAACCCAGACAAATTTAGGACAAGAAGGGATGCGCATGATTTTTGCAGGCTTGGATATCGGGTCGACAATTACAAAAATTGTTATTCGGGATGAGAACGAAATACTTGCCGCGCTTATCAATCCCACAGGGGCGCAGCATCGCCAGTTGGCCCACAAGATTACTGAGGCAGCATTAAAAAAGGCCAATTTAACTATTGACCAAATCGATTATCTTATCGTTACAGGATATGGCAGGGTAAACGTGCCCTTCGCCGACAGGCAGATGAGTGAAATCACCTGTCATATGCGGGGGATCAACTGGCTTTTTCCGAATGTGAGGACCATCATTGATATCGGCGGCCAGGACAGCAAGGGAATCAAAGTCGTAAACGGAAAAATGCGCAATTTCATTATGAATGACAAATGCGCGGCCGGAACGGGAAGGTTCCTGGAAGTGATCGCCGATTCCCTGGGTCTTAAAATCGAAGAAATTGGGGAAATTGCACTGCGCTCCACCCACCCGGCTGATATCAGTAAAATATGTACTGTGTTTGCCGAACAGGAAGTCCTCTTACGGCTTTCCGAGGGTGTGCCCCTGGAGGATATCCTGTATGGATTGCATTTGTCCATGGCAAAAAGGATTCATGCCCTGGTCGGCAAGATCGGCATTGAGAAGGATGTAGTAGTGACCGGGGGCGGCGCGCTGAATAACGGCCTTTTTAAATGTTTGGAAGAAAGGATTGGTTTCCCGTTGCACCGGCCTGCCAAACCGTTGTTAACGGGAGCTTTGGGGGCTTCCATACTGGCCCAAGAATATGTGAAAAAAGCGCAGGCAGAAGGCAGTCTCCCGGACAAAAAAGAACGCAAACTCAGAGCAGTCACATTTTTTGACGGCGATTCCGCTGAAACTGAAGTCGCTAAAGGAAGTGGATAAACATGTTTTACAGGGCAGGTTTGGATATTGGCTCTTCTTTGGCTAAAGCCGTTATTCTCAAGGATGACGAAATCATGGCCTACGGCATTGCCCCTATCTCCGGCAATTTTTCCAGAGCGGCGGACCAGGTTATGCAGGAAACATTGGAGAAAAGTGGTTTGCGCTTGGAGCAACTGGATATTATCGGGGGGACCGGCTTAGGCGCTTCGTTTATACCCTACCGGTTTGTCAAAAACACGGAGGTATCATGCCAGAGCAGAGGTGTACATTACCTGTTGCCGACGGCAAGAATTGTGATTGAAATAGGCTATCAGGCATCCCGCGTGATTAAGATAACGGAAAATGGTAAAGTTGCGGACTGCGTAGTCAATGACCGTTGCGCAGCCGGCAGCGGCAGAATCTTACAGGTCATCTCGAAAGTATTACAGGTCCCTCTGACAGAATTGGGAAATATGTCCCTGAAGTCAACCAATCCTGTGCGTTTCACTACAGGCTGTTCCGTATTTGCCGAAACCGAAGCTATTTCCAGGATTGCCGAGGGAGCAAAAGTTGAAGATATTATTGCCGGGTTGCATCAGGCGATTTCCCTGAAGATTTCCGGTATGCTTGAAAAAATCAAACTTGATGGGGAGTGCGCAATTACCGGTGGCGGCGGTAAGGACGCAGGGCTTGTTAAAATGCTGGAAAAAACACTTCAGAAAGAAATGCTGCTGCCTGCCGAACCTTTAATCAGCGGCGCTATCGGAGCAGTACTTATGGCTACGGAAAAAACCCAAGAATTTGAGGCAGCCGCCAAACAGGAGGAATAGCGATGTCGAAAAAATATTTAATTGTCGGGGGCGTTGCCTGTGGCCCTAAGGCAGCCGCAAGATTAAGAAGATTAGATTCGGAAGCCGAGATAACGATTGTAGAAAAAGGAGAAATCGTCTCTTATGGCGGCTGCGGGATGCCGTACTTTATCAGTGGTGATGTCAAAGAATTAAAAAGTTTATGGACAACAACAGCGGGGTCGATCAGGGATAAAGATTTTTTTTTAAATGAAAAAAATATTCGGGTATTCGATAAAACCAGGGCGGAAATGATTAACAGAATAGAAAAAAAGGTAGAAGCAATCAGGCTGGAGACAGGAGAAAAAGTTGAATTTTCCTATGACAAACTTATCTTGGCTGTTGGAGGCAACCCGGCTATTCCTCCGATTCCGGGAAATCATCTGAAGAATATATTTAAACTGAGTCATCCTGACGACGCAGCCGGTATCAAAAGTGCTGCAGACAGCAAAGAAATCAAAAGTGCTGTGATTATCGGAGGAGGACTCATTGGCTTGGAAGTTACGGAAGCTTTAGAAAAATACGGAATTAAAATTACTATTGTCGAGATGCAGGACAGGCTTCTGCCCAAAATGCTGGATAAAGAAATGTCGGTTTTGCTGATGAAAAATCTGGCTAAAAAAGGCATCAGTATTTCTGTTTCCAATAAGGTTCTCAGTTTTGAGGGTAATGCAGACGGAAATTTGACTGCCGTTAATACGGAGCAGGGGACAATCCCGGCGGAACTGGCCTTAATTGCTGTCGGAGTCAGTCCCAATAAACAGTTGGCCGAAGAAGCCGGGTTGGAGATTACGGAGAATGGAGCTATTAAAGTAAACGAATACCTCCAGACAAGTGATGCCGATATTTTCGCAGGCGGAGATTGTGTGGATAATCTTCATTTAATTTCCGGCAAAAGAGTGTACACTCCTCTGGGTGACCTGGCTAATATCCACGGCCGGATTATTGCCAATAATATTTGTGGCAAGCAAGAGGAGTTTCCCGGTATTTTTGGGACCGGTGTAATCCGGGTCTTAAACAATAACGTTGGTTTCACAGGATTAACTGAAGAAGCAGCTGGGAACTGCGGCTATGATGTGGTGACTGTTATTTCACCTGGATCCGACCGGGCGCATTTCTACCCCGGAGCAGGTTTTATTTATACGAAATTAGTAGGTGATCAAAAAACAGGCAGGATCATTGGCGCACAAATTGTGGGACGCGGGGATGTTTCAAAGAGGATAAATATGTTAAGTGCGGGCATGTATAACGGCCTGACCGCAGACAACCTGGCAGTAATGGACCTGGCTTATGCTCCTCCCTTTGCACCGGCCCTGGATAACTTAATTACAGCGGCGAATATTATGCAGAATAAGCTGACTGGTTTGGCCAAAACAATTACAGCCAAAGAAGTTAAAGAAAAGCTTGACAGGAAAGGAAATTTTATCTTACTGGATGTACGTACCCCCAAGGAAGTTGCCAGAAATTCGATATCGTATGAAAAATCTGAAAATATACCATTAGCAAACCTAAGAAAAGATTATGGTAAAATAAACAAAAATACGGAAATTGTTATTTACTGTGCAGTTGGTTTAAGGTCATATGAAGCCCAATTAATTCTTGAAGAGAAAGGCTTTAAAAAAGTTAAATTCCTGGAAGGCGGTATTCTCAGTTGGCCATATTAAGATAAAGTACCGCAGTATGTCATAACATATGTGCTAAGAGGAATTACAGGCGGGACCAAACAAGAACCTTATATGACGTGTTGAGAAAAAACATTTTGTTCCCGAAATTTGAAACATGACAACAGTACTAAGGAACCATCTATATAAATGGTTCCTTAGTACTGTTGTCATGTTTCCTGGCTGCCGGGGATGTCCCTGCTAAACTTTCTGTTGGAATGTTTTTTAGGGAAACACAGACTATTTTTTAATAAAATATTAAAGGCTTGATGACGCCGTCTTCTTTAGTGGCCATTAAGTTGAAGGCCTTTTCGATGTCATCAAATTTAAAGCGGTGGGTTGTCAGGACAGTTGGGTCAATACGGCCATTTTCGATTAAGCACATGAGGCGTCCCATTCTTTCGTTGCCGCCCGGGCACAGGCCGGTGCGGATGGTCTTGTCTGCCATTCCGACACCCCAGTCGGCCCGGGGAATCATCAGGTATTCACCTTCGCCGTGATAACCAATGTTGGAAATTACGCCGCCGGGCCTGGTAGCTTTGATAGAGTTTTCAAAGGTAATTTGCGAACCAAGCGCTTCGATGGCAGTATCAACGCCCTCTCCGTTAGTCAGACGCATAATTTCGGCAACAGCATCTGTTTGCTTGAAGTCAATAACAATGTCTGCGCCTAATTGTTTGGCTAGTTCCAGTCTTTTGGGAACAGTATCAACTGCAATAATCAGCCCGGCTCCCAATAAGCGGGCGCCGGCTGTAGCCATCAAACCAACGGGTCCCTGACCAAAGACAGCCACACTGCCTCCCAAGGGGATATCGCCATGTTCCGCGCCCATGAAGCCAGTAGACATCATATCTGTGCAATAAAGAGCTTGTTCGTCAGTAATAGCATCAGGAATTTTCGTCAGGTTGGCTTCGGCATCATTCACATGGAAATACTCGGCAAAACTGCCGTCCTTGATGTTGGCATATTTCCAGCCGCCGAGGGCCTGTGTACATTGAGAGGTATAGCCCCGCTGACAATTTATGCATTTAAAGCAGGGTGTAATGGCGTTAAGGGCTACTCTTTCTCCTTCTTCAAAGCCTTGCACAGCACTGCCTAATTTATAGATAATACCTACTGCTTCATGTCCCAGGGTCAGGTCTTTCTTTTGACCAATGGCCCCAAGAACAGTATGGATGTCGGATGTACAGATAAGGGCAGAAGTAGTTTTGACAATTGCATCATTCGGGCCATATTCTGGAATTGGTTTTTCCATAATACCAACTTTACCGATTTCATGCATCACAAAAGCTTTCATCCAATAACCTCCCTAAATCTTTTACTGTGTGTAATTTTACTTTGACTCTTCTAATGATTTCGAAAATTTTGAATTTACTTAAGATTATAAACATTATTATTCATAAATCAATATATTGTACTAATATACTTTTTCACAAAACTGAAAAAGAATTCTCCCACTTTCTTCCTTGACGAGGATATGCCTGGGATCGACCTGGTATTCCGGATTACACTTATCTGATTGAGAACAAAGAGCTTGTGCTGGGAATCCTGATTACACATGGCCATCTATGAGACTGTATATATAATGTGTCAGGTTGACAGAACAATCAGGTAGTGATAAATGTTAATTAGGAAAATGAAGTCTGTAAGATCTGGGGGTGAAAAGATATCTGGCGATACCTAAATTGAGAATTGAGGAGGGAAAGTATGGATAAGTTTACCCTGAACACAGAGGAAGCGGCCTTAATGATTATCGATGTTCAGGAACGGCTGATGCCGGTTATGGATCACGGCAAACAAGTGGTTTCCAAAACTATTAGCCTAATAAAAATTACCGAAAAGCTGGAAATTCCCATTATTTTGATTGAGATGAATCCCAAGGGCCTGGGCCCGACTGATCCCGCAGTTATGGAGCATCTTCGGCAGGTGACTCGATTTGAGAAAATTCATTTCTCGGCCTGTTGTGAACAGCTTTTGACAGAGCACTTGCAAAAGCTGGGCCGCCGCAAGCTTATAGTCACCGGTATGGAAACTCATGTCTGTGTACTGCAGACTGTGCGTAGCTTACTGGAACTGGGTTATCAGGTCTTTTTAGTCGGCGATGCCGTGTCTTCCCGTACCAAGCATAATTACCGCAATGCCTTGGCCCTGATGCATGATATGGGAGCGGTGATCACCAACACGGAGACTGTTTTTTTTGATTTGATGAAAAAAGCCGGAACCCCGGTATTCAAGGAACTGTCTTCCAAATATATTAAATAAGCGGAATAACAAGTAATATAGAGGGAATATTCAAAAATTTCTGAAAACTGCACTGGAATTGCCAGTACGACGCTTTTTGAACTTTGACCGAAATAACTTTATGTAGTATATTTAGAGTGTGCTCCAAGGAATACCTAAGATGGAACACCTGCAAAGCCGAAAACGGAAACGGAACATGACAACTGAACTTAAGACTGGTGAACAAAGATTCACTATATCCGCAAAGGATTCTGCGAAAAGAGTTTAGCGCAAGTCTGACGACATGAATGCTATGAAAGCAAATGATCAACGGCACTCAGGTGTGGTAAGATCGGAAATGAAGTTAAGGCTGCGGTAGATGATGAGTAAGGAATACCTGGAAGACGAAGGCTTAAGGAGAAGTTGTTAGTGGGAAACGGTAGTCCAGGTGATGTAGGGACTAAGTCGATAAAGGTTCGTTGGAGCATTTAATTTTTTAAAGCAATATTTGGAACAAAAGTAGGTACTTGCTGGATTATAGGCAAGTAAATCGACCTAACAAAAATAAACGTTAAGATGTATTTTGGAAATAAAAAAGCCGGTGATCCTTACTCATGGGATTACCGGCTTTTTATTTTTTGTAACGAAAACCACATGCAACCTCCCATGTAACACATCCCAATATATGGAATATGTTATAATGAAGGAGGGAAGATGAATATGACATTATCATCAGATACCGAAGTTTTAAACACAGATCATGAAGAGGGTGCAGTTTGCTGTTCTGAAACCGATAATTGCTGTTGCACAAAAAGTCAGGATATCACTTTCGAAGTATGCGAAGATGTTAAGGATTTTACTATCCAGGACGTTCAGTTAAATTGTGTAGGGAGATTTCTGAAAGTAAGGGTAGAACTTGACAATGCTTGTCCTGGGAGAAAAGTTGCTGTTGGTGTGTTCTTATGTGAAAACATTCAAGGAACCTTTTTTACAAAAGGTTTTAAAGTACGTGAAGTAATGATACCAGGCAGTGGCAGCTGTAAACAAAATGTACCTGTCGGGGAATTTTGTTTTGTTCTTCCGGAAGAGAGCCTTTGCAGCAGACGAACTGTAAGAGTAAATATAGTTGCCCATTACTCTTCATTTCCCAGTTTTCCGTTTTGTCCATGTTAAAAAAAGGCTCAGTAAAACCCAAGTGAATACGGTTCTGCAGGAGAGCAATTGGAGCGCCAAAATTGGATTATGCTGCAGGGGAAAAGGGGAACATTAAGGGTTCTCCCTTTTTTCCTTTGCAGGAGAACCAGGGTATAAACTTAGTCGGGTTTTAAAAAGTCAACACATTGTTTCTGAGGTTGGGACTCTTCGCACTCACGCGGTTCAGGGCAGTATCCGAATGATGGGATGAGTAATTGTACCAGTCCAGTCACTTTGGTGACAATAAAGCTGCCTATCGACAGTTGAGCGGTTGTTGACAGGTAGAATGGCCCGGCAATAATTTCTGTCCTCGTCTCCACGCGAAGATTTATGTCGAACTCGGGGCTGAGCGGTGGAAAATACATCACAATATCATTGCTGATGTCGGATAGAATGCCTGTTAAAGTGAATGTTTGCCCAACTGAATCCTTGAAACTGAGAGTATACGGTATCTGTATTGTAAATTGCACTCTGAATAAGTTAGGGCGAGATGGTATCGGCGTGATAATAATGGTTGGTTGAACAATAACACCATTTCTGAACGTAATGCTAATAAAAGTGAACGGAGGTATTCCAATGGGTAAGGCGACAGTAAAGGCAGGGATGCATTTCCTTTGCTGACAGCTGGCAAAAACTTTTTCAACGATAATGCACTGTTTATTTATCAAGTGAGAGTCAGCGGATCCGCTTAACGTGTGAGCGAGAGGATTCTCTTGAGCAGAGTTATTAAGAATATCAGTCTTGACGACAAAAGTGATTTCCAGCATGTCTTGACTGGGTACAAACGTGATTTCTTTCGTTAAAATAACCGCTTCCTTGGAAGATGAACTTGGCTTGATTGCTCCGTCTACGTTAGCAGTTGACAAGGCAACACTGACCTGAGTAGTAGGCATCATAGCCATACCTCCTTCTTGCTCATACTGCTATAATATATGAAGCTTTTCTGTGCCGGTTATAATAAAAAAACAGATTATAATTTGGAACTTGGAATGCCCTTGATTTCGGCTGATTAAAAAAACGTTTCCTGGACCAGCAGCAATGAATGATCTGGTCAAGCCTAAGCGGACAATTAAGAAGCTGGAATTAACCCTTTCGAAATCACAAGGCGAGAGAGGTAACCAATTTTAGAATGCAGCCTTTGCCGATTGTAAAACACTTCTTTCTAAAATTGTCCTATGACACTGTAGACTTAACCAGCGATTCTTTTGCCTCTTTTTTGGAACCGATGGGAAGTTATAATTATACACGATCATTCTTTTATACTTAACTGGTTTTTTACCCTTTCTTTTAACTGTATACTTTTTAAAAGTCTTTCTCCGGCTCGTCTGGCTTCATCCATTACTTTTTTATTATTTAAGACTTCTCCGGCTTTATAAGCATTAAGGGCTTTGACTGTGCTGATCACCCTATAACCCAGGGACTCTAAAGACCTTTTCATGGCTTCAGCGGTAACTCCCATACCTGCTTCATTGTCTTGTTCGCATACTGCAATTACACCGGCATATTTTACTCCTAAGACCTCATTTAAACTTGTCCAAACAGAGCGATCCTCATCATCGAAGACATTAAAACAGTAGCATCTGTCTATAAACGCTTTCATGTCTGCACTCATGTTATAAAAATAGGTAGGCGAACCCAGAATAATTGCTTCAGCTTCTAAAATAAGGGGATATAATTTTTGCATATCATCTTTTACTGTGCATTTATAGGTTTCTTTACAGCCTTCGCATCCATTGCAGCCTTTTATATCATAATCTCTCAGAAATATTAATTCTGTTTCAATGTCTGCTTCCTTAAAAGGCTTTAAAGCTTTTTGCACTAAAAAAGAAGCATTACCTTTCTTCCTGAAACTGCCAATAACACCCAGAACCTTCAAATTTCTCACCTCAAAAAGTTTATTGTCTGCAAAACATTATAGCAGTTACCGTAATAATAGCAAAACGCCCCTTGCGGGGCATTCCAGCCAGGTGGACGACCCTGTCCACCCTCCGAAATCACAATAATTCTCGGTGTCCGCTAGTAGGTTACCATATCAGAACTTGTTCAACTAAAGTTGAACATCGAGACTTCGGTGGGGAGTCTACTCTTGGGTTTTTTGGTTTTTTCTATATGAAAAATATGGTATAGTTAAATAAAATCCTCAAGGAGATGTAGTATGGGGTGGGAATGGCGGCAAGGGTCATCACTTAAGTATTTCACAATACCTGAATGGGAGGCGTACGGAATTCAGATGGGATTTTCATCCCGTCAGGGTGGTGTAAGTGATATTCCTTATAAGTCTCTGAACCTGGGCCTGCATGTCCAGGATAAACCGGAAAATGTTTTGGAGGACCGTAAGCTTCTGTTGTCGGAACTGGGTGCAGCCTGGTCTGATTTTGCATTAGGTGAACAGGTCCATGGCACAAACGTTGCTTGGGTAGGTGAGGAGAACGGTGGTAGAGGGCTCTGCAATCTGGATACTGTTGTACAAAATATTGATGGTTTGTTAACCCAAAGCCTGACGGGACTAATGGCTATGTTTGCCGATTGTGTACCTGTTTATTTTTACCATCCGGTTATTAAGGCTGTCGGGATTGCCCATGCCGGCTGGAAAGGGACACTTGGTAAAATATGCATCAGGGTTTTACAGGAATTATTTCAGGCAGGCGGAAAAATCGAGGACTGCCTAATTGCTTTAGGACCGTCTATCGGACCGTGTTGTTACCGAATTGATCAGGCCCTTGCCGAAAGGTTTAAATCTGAATTTATGCAAAACTGTTTTTTGACCCCCTTGGGACCGGGACAGTTCTCACTTGATTTGCGGAAGGCTAATCGCAGCCTGCTGATAAAGGCAGGGGTTAAGCCGGATAACATCTGGACAACATTGGCCTGTACAGCCTGTAACAGTGAAGACTTTTTTTCCTATCGCCGTGATGGTGGCATAACCGGGCGTATGGCCGGCTGGATCAGGTTGTTATAGAAACATAAAATTGAATAGTGAGGGATATCCCGGAGGAACCGTAATTATTTGCAATGATCTTGCAGAACCTGAACATTCCTTCAGGGAATGTTGTTAAGTGTATAGTGCTTAGTGGGGTGAAAATTTGAAAGCTAAAAACCTGCGCTTAAAACATTTGTTGTGGGGTATGCTGATATTAGCTGTTTTATTCGCAAGCGGTTTGTGGTTTTACCGTTCGGTATTGATTGGCAGGTTGCTTGCCTTTGCTTATGCCCAACAAGGAGAAATCGGGCACGGAGTGAAGGTCCAGGCAACTTTCGTTAACCGGGAGTATGTGATTTATTCCAAAGTAGCGGGGAAGGTTGAGTTTTTGGGTACTGATGGGCAGCGTTTTCGACGAGGTGATATTGTAGCAAAGGTTCGGCCTGAAGGCGCTGCTCCGGGAACAATGAACGGAAGTCAAAGTGATGTGGCCCTGATAGCTCCGGATGGCGGCTTGCTGTTCCGGAAGATTGACGGGTATGAAACGTTTCTGACTGCAGAGAATTTAAGGGGTACGAATTTAGCAGAATTACTGTCTGAAAAAGCAATTGTCCGGGAAACTGACCCGGTCCAACCGGGCGGGGCAGCCGGTAAAATTGTTAATAATCTTGTGCCTACTGAAGCTTTCATTGAAATGCCTTCTCTTGATAATCTTGTCATTGGTAAAAGCCTTCGTTTTAATATTACCGATCAGCTTCAAACTGCCAAAATTATTCTTAAGTCTGAAAATCCTTTAGGAATTGTTGTTCAATTTAACCAATTTGTTGATGGATCAGTGCAGAATCGCCGACAGGAAATTGTCTGGGTATCCCAACCGTCGGTTAAGGGAGTAATTATTCCCAAGAGTTCATTATGGTTTCACGGTGAAGAACAGGGCGTGTATGTAATAAATGAAGGTGTGATACAATATCGGAAAGTTAACATATTGGATCAGGATGAGACTCAGGTTTGTATTGAAGGATTGGCTCCAGGGATGCTGGTTGTAACCAACCCCGGAAAGGGAATTGAAGGCTTGTCCGCCGGTGGAAAAAAACCTTAGCAGCTTTGGGAAAAAGCAGGAAATAAGACTTGGTTTGTAGAATGATTCCTTGAATAGGGGAGAGATTTCATGGAAATTGCTCATAAACTTAATAAGATAAACCAAAGGATATATCAGGCAGCTACCAAAGCAGGACGGGATCCCAGGAAGGTGAAATTATTAGCTGTTTCCAAAACTATTCCGGCGGCAGTTCTGCTGGAAGCCTATAAGGCCGGTCAGCAGGATTTTGCTGAAAACAGGGTACAGGAATGGTTAAATAAAGTACCGGAGTTGCCGGCGGACTGCTATTGGCACATAATCGGCAGGCTGCAAACAAATAAAGTTAAATATTTGGATCAGAGGGTAAGCTTAATCCATTCTTTGGATCGTTTGGCCCTCTTAAAGCGATTAGAGGAACATGGTGCCAGAAGAGACCTGGTCTGGCCTGTTCTGGTTCAGGTAAATATTGCCCGGGATGATGCCAAAACCGGTTTGCTACGTGAAGAAGTAGCGGATTTTTTAATTGAAGCCCTTAATTATCCTCACATTCGGGTAAATGGTTTAATGACTATAGGCTTATTTGAGGCAGATATTCAGGAGACAAGAGGTTTTTTTCGGGACCTTCGCCGGCTGCGGGATGATTTGAAGAAGGAATTTCCCAAGGAATTTACTTTAAATGAATTATCTATGGGTATGAGCCAGGATTTTGAAATTGCAATTGAGGAAGGTGCCACAATAGTACGGGTAGGACGAGAAATTTTTGGGGAACGATGAATTAATTACATAAATTAATTTATATTTTAGGTATGTGGGGAAAAACAAATAATTATATTTAGGAGGAAAAAGCATGCCGAAATTCATGGATAAGGTTATCGAAATTATGGGATTTGGTGATGATGAACCAGAAATAGAACTCAAGAGCGAAGAAGAAAAAGAGGTCAGCCGCGAGGATGTAAGGGTAAACAGGAGAAACGCTCAGATCCTCAGTATTCATTCTCAAAAACAAATGCGGGTAGTCGTTTTTGAACCTAAATCTTTTGAAGATTCTCAGAGTATCGCCGACCAACTAAAGAATAGACGTCCGGTTATTGTAAACTTGGAAAATGCTGATAAAGCCTTAGCCAAGCGTGTAGTAGATTTTATTAGCGGAACAACCTATGCCCTTAGCGGCAATATGCAAAAAGTAGGAAATGGTATTTTTCTGTTTGTGCCAAATAATGTAGATATTTCCGGGGAAATACGCGATGATTTACGGGAAAGAGGTATTTTTTGGCCAAGTTCCAAGTAAGGAGGGAGTTAAATCATATTAATTTATATTGGCAGGATCGGTGATATTTTAATTGAAATTCTGACATATGCCATTGTAATCCGCGCTTTATTATCATTTTTCCCACATTCTTTACGTCAACCTTTGGTCCAATTTCTTTATAAGATAACAGAACCTTGGCTAAAACCTTTTCGGCGTTTCCAAATCGGCGGATCTGCAACGAGTGTCGATCTTTCTCCTTTGCTGGCTTTGTTGGTCCTTCAATTTATTATCAGGCCTCTTTTCAGGAATTTAATTTATCTTCTGGCCGGGCGTTAGTTCTAGGAGCCTGTTTCATAACACCAGAAATCAATTTTGCACGTCTTAAAAGCCACAATATATAGTGTTATAAATATGCCATTTGTACTAAATACGGACATCAACTTTCAGTGAAACTACTTTTGCAACAGGCTCCTAGAATGAAAGCCGGTTTCGAGAGACCTTTTTAACCAGGCACAATCTGTCTTATTTAATGAAGGCAGATTGCCTGAAAAGCTACGGTATTCAAATATTATTACTTTCTTGTGTTGCTTAATAGATTTTGCACTAAGAAAATGTTAATCTGGATACTAAGAATATTAATAGAAAATATAAGTATTTAAGATAAATTGTTTGTTTTCTTTTTTAATTTGGGTATAATATCTGCAAATGACGAATCTCTCTCCATTGACATATTAAGGAGAAGAGGTAATTTGCCAAAGCAGGTCTTATTGTCTATAATTTTATTTGGCAAGCGTTGAAAAGGCCCGTCTTTGTGTAAAAGATTCCGACAGCGAGTGGGGATGGTGTAAGCCCGCGGAATCCAACAAGGAGTATCCCCTTTGAGTGAAGAGCCGAACATTTCAGTAGGCTATTTCCGGTTAGTCTCCGTTATCAGACTTCCGAGTGGTTGTAACGGCAACAAGGGTGGTACCGCGAGAAATCTCGTCCCTTTATCAGGGACGATTTTTATTTATCTGATTTATCCTGGTTGAGTAAGTTTCCAAGATCATTAAGAGATGATAATTTGAGTATCGAATATCGGGCATTGGGCATCGTGTATCGACCTCGAATAATAACCTAGGAGGTAAAAAAATGGACTATCGTGACACACTGAATTTACCGGAAACCAGTTTTCCCATGAGGGGCAATCTTCCCAAACTGGAACCGCAGATCTTAAAATCGTGGGAAGAGGCAAAGCTGTATGAGCAGGTCCAAAAGGCCCGTGCTGGCTGCCCGCGCTTTGTTTTACATGACGGGCCGCCCTATGCCAATGGGGATATCCATCTCGGTCATGCTTTAAACAAGATCTTAAAAGATATTATTGTTAAATATAAGACTATGGCAGGTTTTGATGCTCCCTATATCCCGGGGTGGGACACACATGGCCTCCCCATCGAACAACAGGTAATCAAGAAGCTGGGCCTCAACAGGCATGCTGTGTCTGTTTTGGAGTTTCGTTCCAAATGTAAGGAATATGCTGAAAAATATGTAAATATTCAGGGAGAGCAGTTCAAGCGTTTAGGTGTCCGGGGGGATTGGGATCATCCTTATCTTACTCTCCATAAGGAATATGAGGCAGCTCAGATCGGGGTATTTGGGGAAATGGCCAGGAAAGGTTATATTTTCAAAGGTCAAAAACCAGTCTACTGGTGTCCTTCCTGTGAAACAGCCTTGGCTGAAGCTGAGATTGAATATGCCGACAAAACTTCAGCAGCAATTTATGTCAAGTTCCCTGTCCGGGACGGACGCGGAGTTATCGGGGAAGACAAGAGTTACGTTGTGATCTGGACAACTACTCCCTGGACACTGCCGGCTAATTTAGCCATCAGTGTTCATCCGGATTATATCTACGTAGTTGTTAAAATTGGCGAAGAATCCTGGATAGTAGCCGAAGGCATGCTTCATAACCTGCGTGCTATCTGGAATCTTGAATTGCCGGTAGAAAAAACTGTTTCCGGTCAGGAACTGGAAGGTGTAATTTGTTCGAATCCTCTGTTTGAAAAGGATTCAGTATTGATTTGCGGTGATCATGTAACCCTGGAACAAGGGACAGGCTGTGTCCATACTGCTCCCGGACATGGTGAAGATGACTTTATTATTGGTAAAAAGTACGGTTTGCCAGTCTTTTGCCCGGTTGACAGCTGCGGCAGATTAATGGAAGAAGCAATTGTTCATGTTGGCATGAAGGTTGAGCAGGCTAACCCGGTAATTGTTGAAGACCTGAGAAACAACCGGACTTTGATCCATGATGAAAAAATTGTTCATAGTTATCCCCATTGCTGGCGCTGTAAAAACCCGATCCTTTTCCGGGCTACTGAACAGTGGTTTGCTTCCATCAACGGTTTCCGGCAAACAGCTCTAGCCGAAATCGACAAGGTTACATGGATCCCAGCCTGGGGCCAGGATCGCATCTACAACATGATTGCTGACCGCGGTGACTGGTGTATTTCCCGGCAGCGGACCTGGGGTGTGCCAATTCCGATCTATTATTGCGAAACCTGCGGCAAAGAAATTATTACACCGGAAACCATCGCTAAAGTTCAGGATATATTTAAAGCTGAAGGATCTGATGCCTGGTATGCTTATACTGCGGCTGAACTATTGCCGGAAGGTTTTGCCTGTGAATGCGGCAGCAGTGAATTCCGTAAAGAATCGGATATTATGGATGTCTGGTTCGATTCTGGTACAAGCCATACCGGTGTCATGAAACTGCGTCCGGAATTGAAGTGGCCTGCCGACCTCTATCTGGAAGGCTCGGACCAACACCGGGGCTGGTTTAACTCATCCTTGTCTACTGCAGTTGCAGCTTATGGTAAAGCCCCGTATGAGACTGTCCTGACTCACGGTTTCCTGGTTGATGAAAAAGGACGGAAAATGTCCAAGTCCCTGGGAAATGGTGTTGATCCCCTTAAGGTTATTAAAGAACTGGGTGCCGATATCCTGCGTTTATGGGTGTCATCAGCCGATTACAAAAATGATGTTGCCGCTTCACCCCGCATCATGAAACAAATGACCGAGGCATACCGCAAAATCCGCAATACATTGCGCTTCCTGCTGGGCAATCTTAATGATTTTGACCCTGACACAGATAAAGTTGCTTACAATGAGTTGCAGGAGATCGATCGCTGGGCCTTGCTCAAGCTGACCAAGGTTGTGGAGCGGGTACTTGAGGGGTATAAAAACTATGAATTCCATTGGGTTTATCATACAGTGCATAATTTCTGTGCCGTAGAACTCAGTTCTATTTACATGGACATTGTTAAGGACCGTCTTTATGTTGAGGGCAAGAAATCTGTCCTGCGGCGTGCTGCCCAGACAGTCTTTTACGAAAACCTGAATGCCCTTGTGCGTTTACTGTCTCCTATTCTGACCTTTACTGCCGAAGAAATCTGGCCTCATGTACCTGGTGGGAACAAGGAGTCAACTGTCCAGCTTGCCGACCTGCCGAAGGTCAGGGAGGATTGGCTGGATGAGGAATTAGCAGAAAAATGGGATAAAGTATTAGACTTGCGGACAGATATTGCCAAGGCTTTGGAACGGGCCCGGCAGGAGAAACTGATCAATCATCCTTTGACTGCCCGGGTTGAGCTTTATCCTACTCAGAAACAGTATGAATTCTTACAATTGGTTCCTAATCCGGCAGATATCTTTATTGTTTCAGGCCTAAATATTCATAAGCCTGATGAAGCGCGTCCGGAAGGTGTCTGGCAGGCTGAAACCCATGAGGGTTTGGCAATCCTGATCAGCCCGGCTGAAGGGGAAAAATGTGAGCGCTGCTGGATGTTTAACAAGGCCGTGGGCGAAAACCAGGAACATCCCACCCTTTGTCCGCGTTGTGCTACAGTTATAGAACAAATTTAAAATAATTGGAATAGACCGGGGAAAGAGAAGGTGGTGGGCACCCTCGCTTTCCCTTGCAGGGGGTGGCAAAAATCTATATCGAAGTTATTCCCAGTGCAGGATCGGCAAAGACAACAAACTTTGTGAATAAGTTGGCTATTATCATAGATGTACTGAGAGCTACCAGTACAATGGTAACAGCATTGGCTAATGGCTGTAAGGCGATTGTTCCCGTTCATACTCCTGAAGAAGCCCTGGAAAAACGTTTGCTGTTGCCCGGGACTTTGCTGGGTGGGGAACGCCAGGCGCAGCGTCTCGCAGGTTTTGATTTTGGGAACTCACCTTTTGACTATGTACCGGAGAAAGTAGGCGGGAAGCGGGTAATTATGACTACGACAAACGGTACCCGGGCAATCATGGCTTGCAGAGAGGCAGCTTATATCTGCATGGCTTCGTTTCTTAATTTGCAGAGTATAGTTGAGGCAGTTCAGCAAAAATTCAGCGAGAATTCTGAGATGGAAGGTCTCGTGATTATATGTGCCGGAACGAATGACCGTTTTGATTTGCCTGACACCCTCTGCGCCGGGATGCTAATAGATGCCTTGGGGCCGGAGTGTGTACTGAATGATTTAGGCATTGCCGCCCGGATGTTATATAAGAGCAATGAAAATTGTCTTACAGAAACAGTCTTGGGGACAAATCATGGCCAAAGGCTTATTTCCTTAGGTTTTAAAGAGGATATTATCCATTGTACAACTTCAAATATTTTGCCGATAGTACCGATCCTGATCGAGGATGAGATTATCTGGCTGACGGAAGAAATGGTGTGGTAGCCTGGAGAGTATGCATTTTGGAGCTTCCTCTTAATGTATCAGACTCAAAAATAGGCTGACAGAGTTGCTCTGTCGCCTATTTTTTAAGAAAATTCTTTACCTTTTGAGTTCAACTTAAGCTGAACGAGTTCACTTTTTTAGACTTTCGGTAATTTCTTAATTGCTTCATCCAGGGTTTCCTGGGGTAAACTGAAGTCCTGAATTTGGCCTGATAAATAATTATCATAAGCTGTCATATGGGATATAATACAATCTTAGATATTCGCTGAAACAAAAGGCCCGAGGCTTACCCTTCGGCAGAGCCTTGCCTTTCCGACTGTACTAAAATTTTACCCATAATTGCAGAGCTTAAACCTTGTTGAAAATAACCAATTACACGTAATGTGTGTGAAAAATTCCCCATATTTTATTGATAGTTTTGTATTACCGATTGAATATAGTTTACCATTGAGGTTCTATCCGCTACTTGCGAACCTGAAGTATCTTGGCCTTTAGCCTTCCATTGTGAGAAAGTTAAATAAGTTTCTGGGTAATCACAGCTTCCAGCTTGATAAGATGTATAAACACTTGTTAGATAATAAGTATTGGTATAGAAGTAGCTCTGCCCTATATTCATATCCCAAAACTCCAAGTGTGATGGGCTGTGTCCAGTATTTGCAGGATTTGAAACAAAATAATTTCCCCTTACAACGTGACCGTTATTTGTTGTATGATAATAATGGTTCCACATCGCTAAATCATATTCATGGTTATCGTAAAAATAATTATAATATACAGAATTACTAACTGAGTTATCTCCTATTAAAATTCCTCCGTGATTCTGTGCACCGCAAAGAAAATTACTTTGTATTATAGTGTTACTTGCTCCTTTTGATGAGGTTCCATGTTGTATTTGAATTCCGTTATCTGCTACATTATTAATGATGTTATTCGTTATTGTCCAATAGGTAACTCCATTATTAAGATAGATTCCTTGGTCAGTCTGGCGTTTGTACAGCATCCCTATATGATGGATTTTACAACTATCTATCGTAACATTTGATGAATAAGGACCTTCACCTAAAATCCCCATAGTTGGTCCATCGCTGGAGTAAACTGGGTCCAAATTACTTATATCCAAATTACTTAAAGTAATATTACTTGTTGTATAGTTTTTCCCATCAATCCAAACACCAGCACCTTTAAAATGCTGAATATTTAAGTTCTGAAGTTTTACATATTGTGAGTTAATAATCTTGAAACAATTCGTGTTACTTGTTGAACCATTTCCATCTAAATATGCTGTTTCTCCAGGATAAGAAGAAATAGTAAGCCAACTTGAGCTATTGCCAATCTTACCGCTAATAGAAGTTACAGAAGTAAGATTATACGTTCCACCTCTCACATATATAGTATCACCAGGATTAGACATATTAACTGCCTTCTGAACAGTCTTATAAGGATGCGAAATTGTTCCATCTCCGGTTGAATCATTTCCGGTTGTAGATACATACCGAGTAGTTGCTGCACTAGCTACTAAAGCGTTACCTAATATCAAGGTGGTACAGATTAAAAAAACCATTAAAATAGCAAGATTCCGATTAAATTTTCGTTTCATTGATAAATCTCCCTTCAAAACTATGATTTGAAAATTTTTTGAATAAAATAATCTCCTTTCTTGATTTTTGGATCTTAACCGTATTATATCATTCATAAGTTCCGATAATTGTCGATATATAAATATGTTTTCGATGCTTTTCGACGTAATTTATCTTACTTTTAATATCCTAATGCTGTAATAAATAGTGGGCTTACAAGCCCACTAAATAACAAACAATTCGAAATAAAACTTATTCAATAACGGTTTTCTGATATAATTCTAGGAGCCTGTTTCATAACACCAGAAATCAATTTTGCACGTCTTAAAAGCCACAATATATAGTGTTATAAATATGCCATTTGTACTAAATACGGACATCAACTTTCAGTGAAACTACTTTTGCAACAGGCTCCTAGGATGGTGTCGGAGATGAGGGAGATAAGTGAAATGCCAGTTGTCTTTTGATTAATACAAAATAACTGGTAAAGTCTGAATAATATGATATTCTTTTATAAAATTTAAATTATAAGGGGAGAATTTTATGAGATCTTATCAACAAGTAATAAAAGATAGGTATGATGGTCGAGAAAAAAGTCTAGATATATATAATAATATTTACTCAATAATTAATCCAATCGGCTTTAATGGACATACTAATATTGAAAATGCTATCTATAAAATCTTTAGATTTTTAATAGAAAAAAATATTGATATTAGGTCAATTGAAATTTTAGATGTAGGGTGTGGTTCAGGATGGATAACACGAATATTTGCCGAGTTTACAGGTAATCCGAGGAATATTATGGGAATAGACTTATCTGAATATAGAATTCAGACGGCAAAGGAATTTAATCCAAATATAGAATATATCAAAGGTGATATAGTAGAAGGGTACCAATTCCCTCGGAAATTTGATTTGATTACTGCTTTTGATATATTTATGCATCTTAATACAATAGAAATGATTGAAGCAGCATTAGTTAATATTTATAAGAATTTAAATCCTAACGGATTTTTTGTTTGGTTTGATGCCTATGCAAAGGATCATTTTAAATGTGCTGAGGAAGCTGAGCTAAATGGATTTAATTCAAAACAAATGGATATGTTTGCTGAAAAAGCAGGGTTTACAAAAGTTTATGAGTTTTCCCTTTATAAATATTTTTTAGGTAGACATTCTTTATATTTATATAATAAATTACCTATTATATTAGTAAAATTGATTGAAAAGGTAATACCAGGTAGTCCAGGAAATATGCTAAAATTATTTAAAATCAATTGATGATTCCGCCGCTGAAAGCCGATAGAATGGAGGAGTATGCAATGAGTAAATAAAAATTATCTATGTTGCAGAACAAAAGACTTTATGATTTGGTTAAAGAATGTTCAAATGAGAGAAAAGAATAATCAGGCAATGATGCTGTATGAAACAATAAAATAGGCCTGCAGAGTTGCTTCTGCAGCCTCTTTTAACTGTGTATAATAATAGAATTCATACTCTTTTGGGGATAAATATCCGCAATGACTGTGACTCCTTACTGTATTATAGAAAGTTTCAATATATTCAAAAATGAGTTTATAGGCATGATCAAAGTTCCTGATTTTAAAGCAGTAGAGCCATTCCCTTTTTATCAAAGCGTGGAAGGATTCGATACATGCATTTTGCCATGGGCTAGCCTTCTGAGAATAGCTCGGTGCGATTTTATCTAGGGCTTCAAGATAACTACTACTGACATATTGCGATCCTCTGTCCGAATGAAGAACCAATGGCTGTATGGTACGCCTTAACTTTCTAGGAGTCTGTTGTAAAACACCAAAAATCAATATTGCAAGTCTTAAAAACCACAATATATAGTGTTATAAATATGCGATTTGTGCTAAATATGGACATCAACTTTCGGAAAAACTACTTTTACAACAGTCTCCTAGCTTCAAGAACACACTCCACGACCCATTTTGCTTCTAACGTTTCAGATAGTCTCCAAGCAATAATCCTTCGCGAGAATAAATCCATGATACTGGTTAAATAAACAAAGCCCTTTTCAGTATGAA
>JAQVLN010000108.1 GCA_028704155.1 Desulfitobacteriaceae bacterium | reverse complement strand
CGGAAAACAGGTTCTTGAACTTATTGAGAAGCAGCGGGTTGATCTTGTTTTTATGGATGTTCAAATGCCAGAGATGGACGGTCTCGAGGCTACAAGAACGATCAGGAATCGATGAAGAGCTTCCTTTTTATTTTACATTATTTATTTATACTCCAGGTAATATATTAAATGCCAGGTAATATATTGGAGGTGAAAGAATGCCGGAATCAATCAAGAAAATGGCTGTCAATTTATTTATTTGATTGGAGGGAGATTATGGACGTTAATAATGAAAAAAGTAACCGCCTTCGTCTTGATTACACAGGAATGATGAAAAATATTTTTAATCCTCAGGGCTGGACAAAAGAGAAATTGGCGGCTATGCAGCCACAGTTAACTGAAGCCCATAATTCTTTAAGGATTCAAAGAGAACAAGGCGGTTTGGATTTTTCCAAATTATTAACCGAAATGGAATGTCTGTTACCTTCTTTGGTTGAATATGCAAACGAACTGACCTGTAATTTTGATAATTTTGTTATTTTAGGTATCGGCGGATCAGCCCTCGGACCATTAGCGATCCAGCAAGCCTTAAATCCTTATTATTATAACGAATTGTGTTTAAGTCAAAATCCGAAACGTCCTCGTTTATATGTAGTTGATAATATTGATCCTGATCGTTTTACAGATTTATTAAGGGTGATTGATCTTGAAAAAACAATATTTAATGTAATTACAAAGTCCGGGGCTACGTCTGAAACAATGGCCCAATTCATGATCATACGCGATATTTTGCGTCAAAATTGCGGTGATGATTATACCAAACATATTGTAGTTACAACAGATAAAGAAAAAGGCAATTTGGTTCCAATGATTAGGGCGGAAGGATACCGCAGTTGGATTATCCCGGCAGGAATTGGCGGTCGTTTTTCCGAACTGACTCCCGTAGGGCTGCTTCCGGCAGCTGTCTGTGGAATTGACGTATATGGTCTGCTCCAAGGTGCCCTCGAAATGGATAAATGGATTCGGGAAAGCGAATCTGTTCTGACTAATCCCGCTCAGTTAAGTGCAGTCTTGAGTTATCTGGCCTGGCAGGAAGGGAAAAATATCTCTGTATTTATGCCTTATGCAGATTCACTCAAAACATTTTCTGACTGGTATGCTCAACTCTGGGCTGAAAGTTTGGGAAAAAGAGTTAACCGTCAGGGAAAGGAAGTCTTTACAGGTCAAACACCTGTTAAAGCTTTAGGTGTAACAGACCAGCATTCTCAGGTTCAGCTATATACAGAGGGACCAGCTGATAAGGTAGTTACCTTTTTAACGATAGAAAAGTTTTCCAGTGATTGCTTGATACCCTATGATAAATCTTTACCTGATGATATTAAATTTCTGGGTGGGCATAGCCTGGGAGAATTGCTTCAAGCAGAACAAAATGCCACCGAATATGCGCTTTCATTAGCCAAACGTCAACATCGCAAAATAATTTTACCAGTCCTTAACGCCTGTACCGTGGGCCAACTCCTATTACTGCTGATGTGGGAGACTGCTTATATGGGCGAACTTCTTGATATTAACACCTTTAATCAGCCCGGAGTTGAAGAAGGAAAGATTGGTACTTTCGCTCTAATGGGCAGGGAAGGATTTGAAACAAGAAAACATGAGATTGAGGAATATGCCAAGACCTTTTACGTTTTAGAGTAGCAGAATAAGGTATACCACTCCCACTTGCAAGAAGTGGGAGTATTACGATTTGGATAAATAAATGCTCTGGTTTTTCATCCAGGGGACAGAATTACCGTTGTTTGGACTTAAGGGTTTGCCGGTATAAAAGGTCTAATATTTATCAGACCTTTTATACTTTGATTGCTTTAGTTTTTGTTATTATAATATTTGGTTACAATATTAAGAATAAGAATAACTGGAGGGAACAATGCATCAGTACTTGTTTTATATTGGTGATTTCCCTATACGGGCTTATGGAACTATACTTGCATTAGCATTTATTTTAGGGATAGGTGTAACACTATACTTTATTAAAGCAGAAGGAAAGCATGAATTAATAGAACCTATGCTGGATTTAGCTCCTATTTTGCTGTTAGGAGGCCTGTTAGGCGCCAGGTTTTGGCAGGTGTTCTTTTTTGAATGGTCCTATTATCGTCAATTCCCTTCTGAAATTCTGGCAATTTGGCACGGGGGATTATCAATTCAGGGAGGTGTAGTTGGTGCCCTTGTTTTAGGGTTTTTATATGTCAAAAAGAAAAAGCTGCCATTTTGGGAATTGGCAGATCTTATCGCTCCAGGGTTAATTTTAGCTCAGGCAATAGGGCGTAGTGCCAACCTAATGAATGGTGATGCCTTTGGAGGTCCAACCGGAGGTGACTTTGGGATTATTTTTCCCGCAGGGACAATTGCCCGTGAAACTTTTCAGGATCAGCCTTTGTGGCCTGCAGAAGTGTGGGAAGGACAATTTGATGTAATTTTATTTGCGGTTTTAGTTATATTGAAATTGCGGAAATGGCCATCGGGGGTTATTTTTTTAACTTACGTAACTTGTTATAATCTTGGCAGGTTTTTTCTGGAAAATTTAAGAGGAGACAGTTCTCGTTTCATGTTTCAGTGGACAGCCGCTCAGTGGAGCAGTATAGTTGCCGTAGTCATATCAATAATATTGATTGTCTGGAGAGTTTGGAGGATCCGAAGAAAAAGTAATTTGCCTGGTTAATATAAACGGTTGGAACTATCCTGTTTATGAACGTCGGAATAAAACCCCGAAAATGCCGCCAATGCTACCGGCGACAAGGGCAAATATTAGTCTCTCTCCGATTTTCAGCAAAGAAATATGCTCAGAGAAGAATATTCCGAATGATAAAAGTAAGAGAATAATAAAACCTAATCCGATAAATAATCCGTATATAAGGCCCTTACTACCCGCTTTATTTGTAATAATCAAGGCTGCAGCGAAAATACTAAAACTGAAGATAATACTAAAAACAGGGTCCGATTCCGGCAGATTGCTTATTGAGAGAAGAAGACCATAACCCAGGGATAGTACCATAGCAAAAGAAGCTGCTATCAGGATTCCCTTAAGAACCAAACTAATTTTAAAGGAATTAGCCATAATTTTCTCTCCTTTTAGTATAAAATCTATGTGTGAATCCTTGTGAGTATGCTATTTAGACAAGAATGTCTTTTTCATGATATAATTTGGGTAAAATTACTAAGGCAAATAAAAAGATATCAAATTATTGTTAATTAATTTAATAATAAAGGTAAGGGGTCGATATCTATGAAGAAAATGATACCGGATTTTATTAAGGCTAAAGAAAACGGGGAAAAAATCACTATGTTAACAGCTTATGATTATCCTGCCGCACGCCAGGCAGAAGAAGCCGGTATTGATATTATTCTTGTTGGAGATTCTTTAGGGAATGTTATTTTAGGATATGATTCTACTGTTCCTGTAACTATGGAGAATATGATTTACCATGCAAAAGCGGTAAAACGCGGTGCTCCTCAAACTTTTACTGTTGTCGATCTGCCTTTTATGAGCTATTCTACTCTGGAATTGGCGTTGCATAATGCCGGAAGGTTAGTTCAGGAAGGAGGTGCCGATGCAGTAAAATTAGAAGGAGGTGAGGCTTTTGCAGACACTGTTAAGGCACTGAACAAGGCTGGTATACCGGTTGTCGGGCATATAGGTCTTACACCTCAAACAGCTACCCAGCTTGGGGGTTTTAAAGTTCAGGGAAGAGATATTGAAAGCGCCCGTAGACTATACAATGACGCCAAGGCATTACAGGAGGCCGGAGTTTTTATGCTGGTACTTGAACTTATTCCAAGACAGGTCGGTGAACATATCAGCAAGGAATTGAGAATTCCGACAATTGGAATTGGTGCCGGCAGTGAATGTGACGGACAAGTGCTGGTATACCACGATATTTTAGGAATATATGATCGCTTTAAACCTAAGTTTGTCAAGCAATATGCTCAGATTGGAGCGCAAGCGGTTAAAGCAATCAAGGAATATAATAAAGAGGTTAAAACTGGAGGGTTTCCTGCTTCTGAGCACACATTTAATTTGTCCGACGAGGTTATAAATAAATTGTACAATAATTAAATTAAGTTCTGACACAGGTGACAAAATATATCTAATTATTATAATTTTGAATTTTATTTTAGAGAAATAACTATGTGTTTTTTGAGCTTCTTGAACATACTAAATATTTACTCCTAAAAAGCAAATGTGAAAATTATTACCTTATCTTTTATTTGTACTATACTAGCTTTTTTTGCTTTTTTTGCTTAATATAAAGTTAAGTAATTAACAAGTTACTTATTTAACTTGGAAGGATGAAGTAAATGCGTTTAAAAGAAAAAACACATAGAAAATTTATAGATTTTTTTGAAAAGATGTCTGCTTTATATCAAGGTAATGAATTTGAACTGGCATTTTCGGATATACAACGTGAAACTGGAGCAGCAAGTGTTACATTGAAACGGGCTATCAAGTATTTGGAAGCAGATGGAGTGCTTAAAATCCAACCCGGACGGAATTCTCGCTATGCCCGTTTTCAGTACCTTTCTGATCTAAAACCTACAAGAGATTCCATCAGTATGGAATACGATAAATTAAATATAGGTCGAGAATCTAAGGTTAATATGAAATTGTTAGTTTCTGAATTAAATGAATTAACTACTTTGACTGAAAATTTGCGGAGACGTGTCCGGACACAGGAAATGTCGATTGCCTTACTTCAAGATCGCTTGGCGGAAATTGAAGAGAAGTTATATAGAAACAACAATTACCAGTAAAAATTTATTTGGATTGTAGAGAATTAATTTCAATCTAGTGATATAATGATGTTGAGCCTGCCTTGTACGTATAGATTATCCTGGTTTTGATCCTATATTTGACACGGGAACCGAGCGACAAAATAAGTACTACAGGCCCAAATCTTGGGAAGTGAAAAAGTTTTGTCTAGGTGCCCACCTGCGAGAGCGGGGTCAGAAAACCGGAGTCTTACGGCAAGATGGGTGAAGGTAGGGTATCTCCTACCTTCTTTTTAAGTTGGAGGTATGGTATTGACGCGTATTATTTTAACCAGGCACGGAGAAACTGAATGGAACATAGAAAGACGCGTACAAGGAAGGCTGGATTCTCCTCTGACAAAAAAAGGTCTTACTCAGGCACGCAGTCTGGCCTTGCGCTTGCGCAATGAAAGCATACAGTATTTATACTCCAGTGATTCGCCAAGAGCACTTGCTACTGCGGAAGAAATACGTCGGGAGATTCAATTGGGGAGAGTTATTTCTGAACCCAGGATCAGGGAGTTTTCCTTTGGAGATTGGGAAGGCAAATTATGGGATGAACTGCGACAGAATTACAGGGATATCTTTAGGATTTGGGATAGTACCCCACAGCTTGTTCAGGTTCCAAGCGGGGATAATATGTATTGTTTTTCTGAAAAGGTTTGGGAGTATTTTCGGGAACTTATTACTAAACATCGCGGGGAAACCATTTGTCTGGTATCGCATGGGCTGACATTAAAATTACTTGTAACCAAAGCTTTAGGGTTTACAGTTGATGAATGGCTTAAAACACCTATGCAGTTTAATACAGCTGTTAATATTCTGGAAGTTAAAGGAACAAAGATCAACCCGGTAATACTTGGCGATTGCAGTCATTTGGAAACAACCGGATTATAAGTTCTGATTATTTAAAAAACGAGACACGGCTATTACCGGTCTCGTTTTTTAAGTATGACGGGCATGCCGTCAATCTGTGGTGAAAGTCCACAAGGGGCGTAGTTGCCGACGAACCCCAGAGCGACTTGCAAGTTTCACATCGCGAGGTGTAGGAGAGAAGAAGCAATAGCGAAATCGTAGCCTGACGAACAGAAACCTAATACCAAGGCTTGCATGGCGGATAAGCTGGCTTAAAGCGGTGAAGTCCAAAAGGCAATCGTAACCCATGCAGGTAAATT
>JAQVLN010000107.1 GCA_028704155.1 Desulfitobacteriaceae bacterium | reverse complement strand
TTTGTCGGAAGAAACCTGACAGAAGAGTTGCTTGCTAACGGATATCAGGTATTCGTTGTAACGAGGAATCGCCAAAGAACTGCCAATAGTTTGGGAAATAAAGTTAAGGTAATCAGGGATTTCAACGACACCTATTTGATATAAACTAAGCAATAAAACCACGGATGCATAACTGTTAGGCACGTCTATTATGTGCCATTGATTATGTCTAATTATTATCAAAAGAATTGCTTCCGACAGGGCCAGTAAATAGACATATTGAGTTTTATTCCCGAAGATATTTGGAACAACTCCTTGGTAACACTGAAAAGAATCTGCTTATTAGACATAAATACATATACATAATGCCTCCGTTCCTGTATAATTAATTTTAAGGATAACTGATGGGGGCGAGGCCATTTGGAAAAGAAACATTTACCTTCCGATCTTGCTAGTAATGATTTTTTTAAAGAATCAGATTCAGTTCAGGTTAAGTACGAATTGATTCGCGCCAAGGCTACCACTAAAAAATCAGTGGTTGAAGTTTGCCAGGAATGTAATTTTAGCAGAAGAACATTTTATGAAGTCAAGAAACGTTTTGATGATGAAGGTCTGGTCGGCTTGGTAGACAAGTTACCTGGCCCACGCAGTCGCCATAAGGTTGATTCTGAAATG
Source organism: Desulfitobacteriaceae bacterium (assembly GCA_028704155.1). Lineage (GTDB taxonomy): Bacteria > Bacillota > Desulfitobacteriia > Desulfitobacteriales > Desulfitobacteriaceae > UBA2264. The sequence continues at coordinate 5,318 of JAQVLN010000107.1, read as the reverse complement.
GAGAAAGCTATTATTCGCATTAAGCGTGAGCATATGAACGATTCAATGTTTAAAGTGCCACAGGTTTTCAAAGCGCTAGAAGAAGAGTACGCCGAAAAATGTTTACCTGTTAACATTAGCCCCAAGACAGTTGAACGGGTTCTGATAGACCATGGACTGCACACACCCCGCTCTAAAAAAAACAGCAGAGTTCGGAAGATGGACCGGGAGTAGGACTCCTGGGGACTCCTGTTTTTATTGAAGCCAGCGAACAGGTTTCCGATATCGAATTAAATGAAAGTGGAGACGTAAAGCTGACTGAACCCAGGGCGTTAGCTTCAACGGATATTTGCTGTCAAAAAGCTATCGATTCTGTGCTGCCAATTGAGGGTAAAAATAAATTAGTTGTATCCAAAATATCACTTGCCTTGCCGCCGGAAAAGGTTCGGAAAACACTTCAAGACCTACTTAAAATCGGTTGTGAGACTAGATTTGGCGGACTGTTCCTCCTGATCCCATTTATTTTACAGGCCAGAATTGAGCATTTTTCTACCATGCTTTGGCCGGTAATTAAGCAAAAAGGAGTGCAACCGGTTCAGGTACTATTGCTGCTGATTTACTCTGTCTTGGGTGGATTAAAAAGCATTAACAAGCTTTCCTGCTGCCAGGATGTCGGCTTGGCCGTGCTGGCGGGGCTACCCAAACTACCGTCGCCGGCATCGGTGCATCAATTTTTGAACCGAATTAAGCCGGGGCCGTTGCTTAAAACAAAGTTGTCTTTTGCCCGGGCACTGCGAAGAATGGGCATGATCCCGAGCAGGATCATCAACATTGATATGCATGTCATCGAATACTTTGGCAAAGAACAGTTACCAAAAGGTCATCACGGAACCAAGAACAAGCCCGTCAGATGTTGGTGTAGTCTTAATGCCCAAGACCAGGAAACGATGAACCCGATTTACCATGAAGTCTTTTTAAGCCATCTGAATCCAATTGAACTCTTACCCGGATTTATAAAAAAAATTAGAGAGATAATCGGCCAGGTAGCCTACTTTACCATCGTTTTTGACCGCGGTTTTTTCAAGGGAGCACTATTCCAGGAACTGCAATCCATGCAAAGAGTCAGGTTTATTACCCTGGCCAAAGGCTACAAAAAAATCATTGAGCAATTAGAAGCCATACCGGCAACTCATTTCAAAGAACTATGTAGCGGCAAAGCTGTAGTGGATACCTTTCTACATATCACAGACTGCGATAGTCCATTGCGTACCATCGTTATTAAACTGCTGGATACCGGTAAGCTTATCGGCATTCTAACCAACGATCAAAAGACACCCGATTCAGAGTTAATCTTAAGATACGCCCGCCGCTGGCGAATAGAAAACCTGTTTAAGGACACCAGTTCATTTTTGCATTTGGATCAGCTGCCAGGGATTGATCAGGTTAAAATTGACGCCTTTCTGACCATTAAATTTATAGCCTATTCACTATTTAACCAGTTGCGCAATCAACTTGGTGGCAGGTATCGTTCGATGACACCGGAAAGTATGTTTGATAATCTTTTCAACAAGAAAGCCCATATCCAACTTATTGGAGATCGTCTGATCGTTCGCTTTAGTTATTTCAAAGGCCAAGAAATCATAATAGAGCGCTTCCGGAATCTAGAACAAAAGTTGGTCAAGAATAAAATAGACCCCAAAATACCCTGGTTTAGCGGCGCTAAAATACAGTTTCTTTTCGAGGACAAGACCGGAAACACTATCAGGAGTTAATTTTGAGAAACCCTTTAAAATCAAGGATCCCCAGGGTGCCCCTAACATGTATTTAAATCAGGAAAGCAAAGTTTATGCCAAACTCATGATGCCAATTTGGGTATTGTAATGCTAATTATGTCGTTGAAATCCCTGTTACTTGTACATACTTCTTTTTATTAGCCTGAAGAGATTACTAATGACAGAACCGATTTGGTCTACTTAAAAAAGAAAATGTGAATGTCAATTATAAATTAGGCCATTTACTGGTTAAATTTTAGGCCACCTTTGCAATAAAAAATAACCCAATCTAGCCATAAACTCATTCAATCCGTGGATATTCTGCTTATATAAACCGTATCCCATAAAATTACTGGAAGCAAATTTCAGGTCGAACGGTAAGTCGTCTGAAATAGATTTTATTTTTTCTAATTCATTTAGCATTATAACTGAGTCTGGAGCCCGACATCTTTATTATTTTTCCGCTCAGCATCCGAAGATGGCCAATATGCTGCAACCAAATCGGAGCGGCCCAAAGCATTGGCATAATTGTTTCATACTTTGAATATGATCCATAATTCCGGATTTTCCAGTTAAGGCTTTATCCAGATACTTCATTTCGATTACAAATAAAATAATCAGTCCCTTTGGCTGCTCCTTTGAAGTTGTTTTCACGAACCAGTTACTGTTGAAATTCCCTTTCATTTTTAGGGTTTTGGCCAAACCATAAATCCATATTGTGTTTCAATAAGGGAACGATATTAAGCAATCAGTCACATCCCTATAAAATGATAAGGTAGAAGGAGGTAACGGAACAGTTATGCCGTTCTTAAAATAGTTCGTGTCAAAATAAACTGAGTATCGGCCGCTGTCCTCGGAGAGCTTGATAAGATTACCACCGCGATAGTAAATATTTATGTGATTTTTCCTTATTTCTAAGCACAGGGATGAATCTTTTTTGACCAATTCCAATATCCTGTTTAGTCCAAGCCCTGTATCATATTCAAACGCTTCTATAAATTGTAATGACAAACCCCGCCCACTGGTTTTTTGCTTCAATAGTCATAGGCCTCGTTGTAAAATATACGAGATAGGAGGCTGAATTAGATGAGAGAAAAAGAAATAGAATTATTTGAAAAATTACTTTGTACAATAGCTGAAAATCATAAAGCTTTTAAAGAAGATGAATTAACCGCATTTGCTGGAAGTCAAGGAATTAAATATAACGGCAATTTAATGATAGTTGGGCGTGCAGTGAATGGCTGGACAAATAAATGGATGCCATCTCAAGCAGATAATCCACTCAAACGTCAGTCTATCGTGCAGGATGTTTTTAAACTTAATGAAAGTAAATGTCCAATGATATGGGTTAGTGAATTATGGGGGAATTGTAATCCAGATATTGCAGATAAGTATAATACTAAGAGATCCTCATTTTGGCGTATTGTACGGATGGTAACAGGTGAATTTGGGGTTGCTGATATTAATAATGCAGATTGGCCAAGTTATATAGCTTGGACTAACCTATATAAGATTGCTCCCAGTGAGACCGGTAATCCTTCAGAAAAGCTTAAAAAAATACAACATGACATTGCACGACAAATCTTCATCGAAGAGCTTTGCCAATGGAAACCTAAAAGAATTATATTTTTTACAGGTAGAGATTGGGTGGAGCCTTTTGTTAAACCTTTGGTTTCCATTTCAGAAGTTAAGTCAGTAGGGCTTGCTCAATGGGTTGGGAAAATTCATATACAAAATGACGGGGTACACTCTCAGTTTGTTGTATTACCTCATCCTCAAGGGAAGCCAGGGCAACTTATACTTTCCAGCATTATTGATTCCTTTAAGCGCTTACAAGAAGAAACAGACGAACTTCGGATACATGACGATTAATTCATCATATGATGGGAGAACCGTGATAATATATTAAATATGGTTCGGAAGAAAATATATAAGGCACCTCTAACCAAAGGGGTGCCGTATTAGTTCATCGGGTCTTTTGCAATGAGGAATTAGAAGTATTGTCTGTCCATAAAACCTCTTATCTCATATTTTCCAAATAAACCGGGTACCCCAAGGAATCTAAAATGAGTAGGGAAGAAGTTTACTATATTAAGGAATTAGCCCCTTCTCCTTAAAACTCATGTATTTACCGTCTCCTATCACCACATGGTCCAGGACTTCAATACCAAGCAACTTACCTACCTCCGTTAATCGATTAGTTATGTCGATATCCTCACGGCTTGGAGCAGGCTCGCCAGAAGGGTGGTTATGCAACAGGATAACAGTTGCTGCACTGTATTTAATGGCAGACTTAAATAGCTCCCGGGGATGAACTGTAGATGTGTTCAAAGTGCCAATAGAGACCGTTTCAATCTTTAGCACGTGGTTCTTGGTATTAAGCAACGCCACACGAAAATGCTCCCGGTCAAGGTAACGCATCTCTGCCATTACAAGCTCGGCAATATCTTTTGGAGAGTGAATTACCACGGGGTCTCCGGGCGAAATAGTGAACAACCTTCTCCCAAGCTCCATCGACGCCAGCAGGGTAGAAGCCTTCTTTGTTCCAATCCCTTTAATACCGGTAAGCTCGGAGTGAGTGGCCCCAGCTAATTCCTTTAAGGAAGAAAACCGGCAGGTAAGCTCATTAATTACCGGGCTGTCACAGTTCTCCTTTATTGTGATGGAGAGTAATTCTTTAGTAGAAAGGGTTGTAAAATCCGGATAATTAGCAGACATTTTATCACATCCTTCTTTATAAAATGGAAAAGCCAGGAGCTACAAAAATCTCCTGGCCAAGAAAATCAGTAAACTACATATATATGAGCAAAGTTGCCACGTTATGCCACAAATTTTAAGCAGTCGCTGCTATTTTTAAACCCATATTATCCGCATCTTCTGTTTCCACCTTATCCAGCATTGCACGCACCTGTTTCCGCAGTACTGTGATCGGTCAACACTTTTGGATGAAAAACGGCCAATAATTTTGGACGTTAATTACTATAAAATGGTATTACGATGACTTACCCTATAACTATCCCCAGACATGTTGAAAATTTCGCTGTTATGAATCAGCCGGTCCAATATAGCTGTGGTAATAGCCGTATCCCCAAGAAACTCAGCCCACTCCTCAAAGCCTTTATTCGAAGTGATAATCACCGACGTATTCTGGTAGAAGTGAGCCACTAGTTGGTAAAACATATTGGCTTCCTGGCGGCTTACCGGTAAGAAGCCAACTTCATCGATAATTACCAGGCTTGAATTCATTATGTGTTTTAACCGCCGTTTATTTCTTACTAGCACGGCTTCAGTTTTTAATATATCTATCAGCTCATCCAATGTTACAAAGCTAACGTGGTAGCCTAACTCTACCGCCCGTATGCCCAAGCTTATGGACAAATGCTCGAGTCGAGTCTGGAAATAACAAAAGGACGTTATTCCCAGACTCTCCCAAAAGGGGACAGTCCGAAAGCGCCGGTATAAACCGGCATAGAGTAGGGGATGAAAGAGCCCCACGTGAAAGGAGTAGCTGCACCATCACGACCCCGAGTCATGCGCGGGTAGCCGCGAGGCCGCACGTGAAGCGTT
>JAQVLN010000106.1 GCA_028704155.1 Desulfitobacteriaceae bacterium | reverse complement strand
TTAGTCTTACAATATCTTTCTTAAATTGTTCATCGTAGCGCTTACTTTTTTTACTCACTTTATCGCCCTCCACAGGTATTATTTTACTCTAACTCACCTGTGTCCGACAAACCGGGTATGGGTCAGGGGTATAATGGTCTCACTTCTGGATTTGTTTGACACAATACTTCTCCGTCCATTCGGTACCCGCCGGAACGGCTCCCGTTGGTAAAATAACTTTGGATATTTCCATAATAGTTTGTGCCTAATAGGGGAAATGCATGTGTGTACGTAATTAATTTTTTATATCATTTTATGTTAATTTAGGTTATATTATAAGAGAGGGAGTAATTTATTATGCCTCGAAGTCCCGAAGAGTCTATTAGGTCCTCTGCATGGAGTGAAAAAATTGGCTTTTCTGATCACGCCATGGACCGTATGGGCGAAAGAATGATAACAATTGATCAAGTTTATGATTGTATTTTATATGGGACAAATATCGAAACTCAATATCACGGTAGAGACGTTAAAGTAGTATTTCAACAAGCTACTGGTGACATACCTAGTTACTATGTGGTAGTTGCTGATAATTACCCTTTCCCAGAGGTAGTAACAGTGTGTTCTACTATGGATGAAGTTTGGGAATTCGTCGGAGGCATTTTGAAAAGGAGGACAAATAAATGAAGTGCATATATTGTGGTTCTGAAATGGCAAAAATCAAAACCTCTGTCTCCGCATCGTGGGGAAAATATAAAATAGAAATCAAGGGGGTGGAACCTTACGTCTGTATCCCCTGCGATCGCAAGGTGTACGACCTTGAAGAAGCCAAGATGATCCAGGAAATAGCCCGAGGGTATGCTGATTCTGGATTAGTTGAAAAACCAGAATTTTTAAACGTCGAGGAAATATCTAATTTATTAAAAGTTTCAACTCAAACAATTTATAATATGCTTAAAGATGGTAGATTATCTGCGTCGAAGGTAGGCCGTGAGTGGAGATTCAACCGTAATGAAGTCGAAAAGCTATTCGCACCTCAAGCAGTAGCCGCGAGAGGTAATACAATTTCAAAAAATGATTTAGATATTATAAATTCCCTCGGGATTGAGGCGGACTGATCAGAAGGTGAGCCGGGCAGCACATCAGCACCCTGGGAATTGGTGCCGCCGGAGCTGGAGGAAGATTGGATTGATGAATTGGAAAATAATGACTGACAAAGGATATTTTTACCCCATAATTACGCTATAAGGCAAAACAAGCGGATAAGAGTAAAAACAACTTGAATTACTTGCAGCGTTTATTTTCAACAGACCACCCCAGTGAAGGGAGGTGTTAAAGCTGAAGGAACAATTCATGAGATTCGGGGACTTTATTAAACAGAAGAGATTAAGCCATCCGGACGAATTAACCCTGAAGGGAGTATCACAGCTGCTGGGCATATCTCTTTCTTTTTTAAGCGATGTTGAAAATAACAGACGAAAACCCTTTGACAAAATTGAGCTGTTTGCTGAAAGGTTAGGTCTTACAGAGGGGACTATTTCCATAAAGTGTCCAAAATGCCGCAATGTTTTGAACATTAAACTTAAGCGAGCAGTTAAAAAGTCTCAATGGAATAATTTCGCTATACCGAGCAATGGATCCTTGAACTACCAAATGGCCGGACAGTAGCTATTTATTAGCTGTTGTCCGGCCATTTTTTTGTTTATTTTCACTAAATAGGGCTTTAGCAAGCCCTATTTAGGAAGATTCTATTTTAAATGTATTGGATTCTGAGATTACATTTCCCATACTATCCGTTAACTTAACTTGAATATCCAGAGCCCCTGATCTACTTAAGCGCTTAGGAAGACCAGCAGTAATGTAGGCCGGATTTTCGAAATCGGTTTGAACGAGCCGCCCGTTGACATATACCTTGTGGTCTTGTAAGAAATTTTCCCCTTGGATCTCGATAACCGACGTGTTGGGGGGTGTTGCATTGACGATGAGCGCTCTCCCATCTCCTAAAACATAATCAGTGTTTGCTTGGGGCTTGTAATCCGGGTTTAGAAGATAAGCATACTGATGGCCAAACAAGATATCATATTGGAGCAGTTTGTATTGACTTATTTCCGTCTCAGAAATGTTCTCGTGCAGTAGATGTTCCTCACTGATCACGACACTGGAACCGTTTTGGGCAAGGGTATGCAGGAAGTCTGTCATCATATTTCCTGATGTATTAGTACGTTCTAAAACATAGGAACTTAGAAAGTTTGAGGAAAGACGAAGATTTTCCTTGTTGGATGAAAAGTTATCCCAGATGACAAACGGAACACTATACATATTTAAATAATCCTGATAATTGATTTCGTCTTGGAAGAAATTTGTTTCTTGATAGACGTTATAGTTTGGCCCGAGCATAGGTAAATGGTCTCCAAAGAAAACTACGATGGATGGTTCGCTGGACTGCTCTAACCCTTCGATTAATAATTTGAGTGATTGATCAACATCGGAAATGGTCTGAGTATAGTTTTCTAACAGGGCTTTAGATTCCGGACTTAAATTCCCGCTGACTTTTATCATATTATCGGGGTTTTCTTTATCAGAGTAAGGCCCGTGGGCCTGCATGGAAATAGCATATATAAAGTCAGGCCTAGTCGTTTTTTTAATTTCTTCAAGAATTCTCTTGGAAAGTTCGGTATCACGAATATATTGACCGTTGTATTCAGGTTGATTGAAAAATTCCTTACTGATAAACTTGTCGAAGTCCATATTCTGATAAACATAATTACGACCATAAAACCAATTATCATAGGTGTGAATTGCCGTTGTCTCATACCCCTGATGTTTTAAAATAGCAGGTAAGGCTGCCATCGGTTTACGGGCATATTCAACATATGGGATTATGCCCTGGGGAAGGAATTGGGTCGATAATCCCGTTAATACTTCAAATTCTGTATTAGCAGTGCCTCCTCCATACACCGGAGCAAGCATTACTCCACTGGTATGTTCTTTTTGCAGAGAACGAAAATAGGGAATAGGGTCTTCACTAAAAGAGACTCCCTCTAACAAAGTGGGGTCCCAAAAGGCTTCACTCATCACAAATATGATGTTGGGCTTAAAGCTGGGATTAACAGGATAAGCCGACTTTGTGTCGTTCATAAGATTTTTAACTATTTTTTCTTTATAATCAGCCGGTTCCTCAGCAGCTTGACAGGTGGTATTGAGGAAAAAGCCAAGCAACACACCATTTTCCTCGGAGTTCATTTTTTGACTCCAGTTAACCAGGCGGAGGGAAAAGGTCTTATCAAGGGAAATCACTTCTGTGTAAAAAGAAAGAAGCAATGCTAAGGATAGCATAGAAATGACAAGTTTTTTTCGCCGATTGAAATTTCCCTTAGGAATATATTTAACCAAAACCAAAAGAATGATTGTAAGTATACTAATGACCAGAAGGAGAGCAACTTGGTTAAAACTGCTAAATCCTTTGGAAATATTTAAGGCTTCATTATAGAGGGTAAAATCCCAAGGCAAAAGGGGTTCGCCTCTAATAATTAATTTCTGCCTGCTGATAAAGCCTATGACAGAAAAAAAGCATAGGAATAAGAAGCCGATGGCGAGATAAACCCTCCACTGCAAGATATTAAAAAGATTGACCAAGCTGAATATCAAGGCATAAGTAAGCAAGAAATGCTTTGGGAAATGTATAATCCAGGAGTATGTAGACAAGAGAGATCCTCTGAAGGCTGTCTCTAAGGCAAATAGTATCAATAACGGCAGACAAATTATTAAACCGAGATTAAGATGCTTAGAAATAACATTTGCCCCCCTATGGTTAATTTTATAAAGTTTCCTCAACATATATTTTAACATGCTAAGGTGTTCAAATCGGGGATTAAATATTAAGAATGTGTTAAGATGTTTTTGACAAAAGCCAGGATTCTATATCTAAAAAGTTTGTTTGCTGATTTTGGTTACCTAACATTTGCGTAATCACACTTAGTTAATTATTCGACGTGATTACGCAAAATTCCTTGATTTATAGCCATTTGTAGTTACTTTTGCAACAGTCTCCCAGTATATTGGTTATTATATTAATCTGGAATTAACCTGTTTTAGATTATTTTCAACTATTTGATGCATCTTCACAAATTTGACAATTCCATTACTTCAGATGATTATTCCATCTTTCCAGCCGCTCTGGCGGAAATGAGGACTCTGAAACGATAGATAGAATTGGTAAGCACCTAATGGTTTTAGATTGTGAAAGTTAATATTTTATCTATTATTGCAATTGGTTAATTATTAACATATATTTAGATACTAGGAGGCTGTTTCATAACACCAGAAATCAATTTTGCACGTCTTAAAAGCCACAATATATAGTGTTATAAATATGCCATTTGTACTAAATACGGACATCAACTTTCAGTGAAACTACTTTTGCAACAGGCTCCTAGGAGTCTGTTGTAAAACACCAGAAATCAATTTTGCACGTCTTAAAAGCCACAATATATAGTGTTATAAATATGCGATTTGTGCTAAATATGGACATCAACTTTCGAAAAAACTACTTTTACAACAGTCTCCTAGAAGTGATTTGGCTGTAAATTCTGAAAATGTAAAAATTAAAAACTAAAAAGGAGGTATTTTTATGAACCGTTTACAAGGTAAAGTAGCACTAATTACAGGTGCAGGTGGAGGGCAAGGCGCAGCAGAAGCTTATCTATTTGCTAAAGAAGGTGCTAAGGTTGCATTAACCGACATTCAATTCGAGAACGTCCAAGCAGTAGCGGATAAGATCAATGCTGAATTTCCTGAACAAGCGCTGGCTTTGAAGCATGACGTGTCCTCGGAAGAAGATTGGATTAAGGTTATTCAAGCAGTGGTCAGTAAGTTCGGTCCTATTACAGTGCTCGTCAACAATGCTGGGATTCTGGCTACCAAGTCCTACAAGGAGACAAACATCGACTACTGGAGAAAAGGTCTGGATATTAATGCGTGGAGCCAATTCGTGGGGATCAAGTCTGTCGTACCAATCATGGAACAAGCAGGCGGAGGATCCATTGTTAATATCGGTTCGTTAGCAAGCATCATGAATGCAGGAGGATTTAATGCTTACACAGCTAGCAAAGGCGCAGTCGAAGCGATGACACGTTCAGCGGCTGCAGAGTTTGGTCCATCCAAAATCCGCGTGAATTCCGTTCATCCAGGTGCGATTGCAACAAAGATGCTGACCGATACCATAACCACAGATGAGGGGATGAAAGCCGTTGAAGCCGGAATTCCACTAAGAAGAGTTGGAGAGCCTGAGGATGTTGCTAAATTGGTGTTGTTTCTGGCAAGTGATGATTCTACTTACATCACTGGTGTTGAGCACATTATTGACGGTGGCATGTGGTTCGTTTAATGAATGGGCTATTTTCAATCGAGCAATTGGCATATGGCGCTGAAATGTTTTTTGCAGGGGATATGCTCCTTTCACTTAGTTAGTTTAATTCGAGATTGGTGGCGCTTATCCCCTGCAAAATCGTGTCGCATTTCCTGGGTCCATTATAAATTAAGGTGGTGATGCAGCGTGGACAGATTAAAACAAATAAAAAATGAGCCCTTTTTTGGGCCCATAATTTATATTTACTTTGATTAAGGGTTAAAATTTTTTGTCTCATTGATTCCTAAGTGAACTTTCAATGCATCCTGAAGTATGGCTGAGAAGTTGACATTCTGGGATTCGGCTTCTTCGTTTAGCCATGACGGAATGGATAAAGTTTTCTTTACGGCCCTAGAGTTTTTACGGCGACGATAGGCTTTCATATCTGCATCAATCATAGTAATAAATTGACCGTTTTCTAAGATTATTTTATTTGGTTCAGATGGATTTGGAATAACTTCTTTTTCGTCTAAAAGATAGTCAAGCCATGAAGCTAAAGCATCACGAGCCATATAGATTGCCTCGTCAACTACCATCTGGCGGGCCTCCTAGGAGAATAGCCACGTAGTTCCATTAAAGATGATATCTTGATGTAAAATTGGAGGTAA
>JAQVLN010000105.1 GCA_028704155.1 Desulfitobacteriaceae bacterium | reverse complement strand
CAAAAGAAATCCTCGCAAAGCGAGGACTCATTAGTTGTGTGGATTACTATTTGAATTGAACCGCCTAGTGCGGATCCGCATGCTAGGTGGTGTGAGAGGGAGGAGAAAATCCTCCCTACTCGATTTAAAAATGTAATGGGACAACTTTTGCCGGAATAATCTTTTTTCAGGGGGATGAAGAAATGAGAATTATCTATATACCCGGTAATTGTTCTTCCCAAAAGATGTGGGTTATTTGTTACAGATATCTTGCGGAGAAATACAGAAGGGAGAAGCTGCAGGCAAATGATCGGAATTTACGCAAGGGTCAGTACAGAAGAGCAGGCCAGGAGCGGATACAGTCTGCAGGATCAGCTGAGAGAATGCAGGAAGAAAGCAGGAAACAGTGAAGTTATTGAATATGTTGATGAAGGAGTATCCGGAGAATTCCTTGACCGGCCGGCTTTGACAAAACTGAGACAGGATGTGCGGGAGGGTTTAATTACCAAATTGATCTGCCTTGATCCTGATCGTTTGTCCCGGCGCTTAATGAACCAATTGCTCATATCTGATGAACTAGAAAGACATGCCCTGTTAGAGTTCGTAAACGGTGAATACCTGCAGAATCCGGAAGGAAGACTTTTTTATCAAATGAGGGGGGCAATTTCCGAATTTGAAAAGGCGAAAATAACTGAACGTTTCAGCAGGGGAAGGAGAGAAAAGGCCCGGCAGGGACGGATTGTCAGAGACTATAAAGTTTACGGATATAATTATGATTCCGCAGACAGCATGTTTATAATCAATGAATATGAAGCTAAAATAGTTAAACTGATATATGATCTATTTACAGGGAAATCAATAATTAAAACTAAAGGAATAAACGGCATTGCTATTTACCTGACAGAAATGAAAATCCCAACTAAACGCGGAGCAAAGATTTGGCACAGGCAGGTCGTTCGTCAAATCCTGATGAATCGGGCTTATATCGGAGAGTTTTATCAAAACCGCTGGAACACTGAAGGGATGCTGGGAAATAAATTTAAAGATCGGAAAGAGCGTATTCCGATGCGTATTCGCCCCCAGTCGGAATGGATTTTAGTCCCTTGTCCCAAAATTATCGACTGCGAACAGTTTGAGTATGCCCGGGAATTACTGAATGTTTCCAGGCAAAGATGGGCGGGCTCAAGAAAACACGGTTATCTCCTGAGTGGCTTGGTGAGATGCGGGATTTGCGGTAATACAATGACAGGAAGAAGGACAAAAAATTGGGGGAAGTATGTTTATCAATATACAGATTTAAAAAACACTGCGGGCGCCAAAAGTAAGGGGTGCGGCAAAAAAATAACAGCTGAGCAGTTAGAAACAATGGTCTGGGAACAAGTGCTGGGTTGGCTGAATCGACCGGATAAGCTTGCAGTATGCCTGGAACAGGATGAGTATAAATTAACGATATCTTTTGAAGAAGCACAGCTTGGACGATTGGAGCAAGAACTTGAAAACAGGGAGAAGGGTATAAAACAATTTCTGAAGCTGATTACCAGTGGAGGAGTAACGGGAATCAGCCAGGATGAAATCGATGCAGCTCTTCTGGAAGCCGGTCGGGAGATTGAAGAATTAAAAAACAATTTAAATATGTACAAAAACCTTGTTAGCAGTAATTCCCCATATCAACTTTCGGGAGATCTATTAAAGGAAGCAGCAGAATATTACCTGTTTAAAGCTCCTGCAGAAATGAGATTTTCAGATAAACAGGAATTAATACGCAGTCTTATAAAAGAGATTTGGGTCTATGATGATGAGATAAGATTGTTAGGATTTTAACTTAGCTTGTACTTGCAGGATATAGTTATGAAATATTCAATTATAGATAGAAGTCGCAGTCAGACTTGTCCAGGAAGCAGGTGGGATATGGCTGCATTCGGGCTGGCAATACCCCCCTTGTCCCATAAGGCCAAGATGATGCTTATTATGGAAAAGGGCCCTTGACAAAGGCAGCTTTTAAGCTTAAAATTTAATAAATTCATATACGAATCAGGTGTCGTTTTTTATCGGAAAAACGATAAGAGGGAAGCTGGGTGAAAATCCCGCACGGTCCCGCCACTGTAAGAGAAGAATTCTCCTAGTAAACCACTGGGCAACCGGGAAGGTTGGGAGGGTGATGAGGCTTAAGTCAGGAAACCTGCCTGTATTTGTACTCAACAGGCTCTACGGTTGATAGGGATGGATCAGAGTTCTTTTAATGGCTTAGCTGTTTTTAAACCTCTTGACATCATCTGTCGGGAGGTTTTTCAAATAGGATAAAGCGTATCCTTACAGAATCCAAAATTTGTTGGCAGCAAATTGATCTCATCGAAAGGAGCAGGGTATGACTGCAAAAGAGGAATCCATTGTTACTGCTATTTGGGGCCAGGCTTATCGCTCAAAATCCACGAAATTCTGTATCCTCAAACAGGTAATGAAGGCAAATAAAGATAGACTTTTTTTAATCTCCGAAACCGGGCAGGGTTTAAAGGTCAAGAATTATTAAAACAACAACTCCAGTTTTTAAGGATTTTAGCTATAGCTGCCTATTATAGATGTTAATCCGAAATCAACTTTATCTTAGTGTTAAACGTAGACTTCCTTTCATTGCCTGTCCAAACCGCGGCAAATTCATTAGTTGCGGAATTGGATAGGCTTTTTTACATGGTTAATTGGCAGGATATAATTGTGGTTGTTTGATGACTGGCTGGTATGATTTTTTAATTCTTGATTATCCTAATACTGTATCTTTATTATTCACCAGGGGATAGGGGCCGCAGCAATCCTATTGACTTTAGAAACGAAATACTCATGCATTTACGCTCTTTAAAAAAGACCCGCGGTGAAGTTTCTATTTACGATCCAATAGGGGTTGATAAAGAGGGTAATGAGATTACCCTAATGGATATCCTGGGTTCTGACGGGGAATCAATTTCTGATCAGGTCGAAAATAAATTTGAACAAAAAGCATTATTGGAAAAATTGAAAATATTATCTTACAGGGAAAGATTGGTTTTGCAATTACGTTATGGCTTGATGAATGGTCCGCGCCGCACCCAACGGGAAATTGCCAAGATTTTGAAAATATCCCGTTCTTATGTTTCCAGAATTGAGAAGAAGGCTATTCAAAAGCTCACGAATGAGATGAGTGATCATCAGCCCTAGACCTGTAGGCCTGCTATGATTAGCCTTGAAACATTTGATTGCCTTGGAGTATAATAAACTAGTACTATTCAAATTTTAGGAGGATTTGATGCTTGAATTATTTAGTCCTACCTTTCAGGCCGAGTCCCTGAATGGGATTTCAATTGAAAGGTTGGTCAGGGATGGTATTCGGGGATTGATTATTGATCTGGATAATACTATGACTCCCTGGAACGATCCGGAGATCAGTCCCGGGGTTCAAAAATGGTTTGCCGAGCTTCAAGCTGCCGGGATCCAGAGTTGTGTTGTATCTAACAATAAGCATAGGGGACGAGTAGCTGTAGTCGCCGAAAAGTTGGGGATCCCGTTTGTTTTTCGGGCAACAAAACCCCGGGGCAGGGCTTTCAGGACTGGTATGAAAATCATGCAAACCGGGCCGAAGGATACTGCTGTAATTGGTGATCAGCTTTTTACTGATATCTTGGGCGGCAATCGTCTCAACCTCTATACAATATTGGTTGTACCTATTAGTAAACACGAATTTGTAGGGACCCGCTTCCTGCGCTGGATGGAAAAAATATTAATCTGGTTGATCAAACATTTTGCACCTGCAAAAAACATAGCTCTAAAGCGCCCTGATTAATTGATTAAGGCGCTTTTTTCAATCTTGTTCAACTAATGACAATATGATAAAATATCTAAAATTTTGCGTTGTTTGAAGTGTAATTTATTACGGCAATGTAGGATGGAAGTCATTTGGTATGCAAGATACAAGGGTTTTTTCCTTGAATTACAAGACGAAGCAGTGGTCTTTTTTAGGAGAATGGCAGGAGGAACAAAAGTGAAAAACATAGCAAATTTTGTCTGCCCTGGAAGGAGTGAATTGAATGTCAGCAAAAGAAGTTGATTCCCTTCTTTCTGTCGGCTGGTCCGGGGGGAGGACTCCCAAGGCTTGTATTTTTGGTTTGGGTTTAATAGGTGGTTCCTGGGCCGGAGCTTTATATAAACGGGGGTGGCATGTTTCGGCCGTGGAGCAAGATCCGGAAAGTTTACAGCAAGCCTTGAACTGTGGTTGGATTCAAGAGGGCTGGACTGAGCTGCCTGTTGAGATCGATGTGGATTTGGTAATAGCAGCTCTGCCTCTTCATCAAATGAATGATAGTTTGGATTGTATGATGGGGTACCTTAAGAGTGGATGCATTGTGACTGATGTAGGAAGCATTAAAACCGAAATCAGTCTCAAATCCCCGGGGTTTGCTCAAAGGGGAATATATTTTATAGGCGGTCATCCAATGGCGGGATCTGAGAGATCAGGTTTTACAGCTGCAGAATCCGAATTGTTCAGGGGTTATCCTTACGTGCTTACTCCTGATGAAGATTGTCCAAGTCAGGTTGTTGATAAGCTGAAGGTCTTGCTCGAAGGTTTGGGTGCCAAGGTTATCATGAGAAATGCAGCGAAACATGACAGGGAAGTAGCAATGATCAGCCATATTCCCCATATGCTGGCAGTTGCTTTAACCCTTGCGGCCCGGGACGTATCAGATCAGGGTTTATCGGCATTAGAGTTGGCAGGACGTAGTTTTCGGGACCTGACAAGGATTGCTGACAGTTCATCGGCAATGTGGCGGGAGATATTGGTGAAAAACGGTCCGGCAATACTTGAAGGATTAAAGTATTGGCAGAAGAGAATTGATGAATTGGAAGAGTTTGTGCGGAACGGGAACAGGGAAGGAATAGGCGGGGCTTTTAATCAGGCCTGTTTAGTCAGGGAAAGCTTGTTTAAAAATGATCTTGTTGAGAATTAATTGCTGTTTGGGAGCATGGAGTATATAATTTTCTAGAGATTAATGTCTAGCGGAGGTTTAGTTTATGAGTGGGATATTCATTAAACCTGTTTCGGAAATTAAGGGACAAGTTCAGGTACCGGGTGATAAATCCATATCACACCGGGCTGCGCTTTTTGGAGGTATGGCACAGGGGGAAACGCATATTTCCAATTTCCTTTTAGGTGAAGATTGTTTGAGTACCCTAAGGTGCTTAAGGAGCCTGGGGGTTAAATGGGAACAACAGGATTCCAAAGTCTTGATACAAAGCGAAGGAATGGATAATTGGATTGAACCGGATGATATCCTGGATGTAGGGAATTCGGGAACAACTATCCGTTTAATATTGGGAGCATTGGCGGGGAGTCCCTTCACAGTTACCCTTAACGGGGACAAGTCGATTCGTTCCCGGCCCATGAAGCGTATTACTCAACCTCTATTTCAGATGGGAGCACAGATACTAGGCCGGCAAGGGGGATCATTGACCCCGTTGACCATTAGCGGAGGCCAGCTGAAAGGACAGTCTTTTGTCACTCCTGTTGCTTCTGCTCAACTTAAGTCAGCTCTGATCCTGGCGGGTTTAAGAGCTGAGGGGGAGACTTCGGTAACTGAACAGTATTTGTCCAGGGACCATACGGAACGGATGCTGAAAGGTTTTGGTGTTAGTCTTGCCAGTGAAGGAACTCAGGTCAGGGTTAAGGGCGGGCAAAAATTAAAAGGTCAGAAAGTAGCTGTTCCCGGAGACATTTCCTCTGCGGCCTTTTTTCTGGTACTAGGAAGTTTAATTCGCAAGGGTGAACTTATGCTGCCAGGTGTTGGTGTTAATCCCAGCCGGACAGGGATTATTGATGCCTTAAGGTTAATGGGAGCACAAATTTCTGAATCTGAGACAACAGAGGTTTGCGGGGAACCCCAGGCTACTTTACGGGTCAGTCCTGCGAACTTAAAGGGAATTGAAATTGGCGGAAGTATGATTCCCCGCTTGATTGACGAAATACCTGTATTGGCAGTTGCCATGTGTTTTGCAGAAGGGGAAAGCGTTATCAGAAATGCCGAAGAACTAA
>JAQVLN010000104.1 GCA_028704155.1 Desulfitobacteriaceae bacterium | reverse complement strand
GGCCCAAAGCCAGGTAATCCACCCCGGAACGCTCTCCATCCCGAGGGTTTATGGGGAAGTCATAAGCCGTGTTCCAGCCGCCGATCCGTAACGATCCATGAGCCGCCCCGATATGGATTTGGTCACTGTTAGATTGTGATGATGATCTACTGAAGTGGGAAGACAGCTCAAATTGGAATGTTTTGACTCCGGGAAAAGTAGTTCATAAAGGTCAGCCGATTTTTCCACGGATCGATATTTCTAACTTTATTGAAGCAGAAGGAGGAAATAACATGCCGGAAAATCCGACCCCCGATCAAGTTTCGCTTAGAGAAACGGCTGAAGTTCAGAAAGTGAAGATACCCGGGAATGTTTTTGAACCCATAAAAGAAGAAATCGAAATAGATGATTTTGCCAAGCTCGATTTAAGAGTAGTTAAAGTCCTTAAAGCTGAAAAAGTCGAAAAAACAGATAAACTTTTAAAATTAGAAGTAGAGTTAGCTGGGGAAACACGTACAATAGTTGCCGGTATTGCCAAGCATTATGCTCCGGAGGATCTAATTAACCGGAGTGTAATAATAGTTGCTAACCTTAAACCTGCCAAACTCAGAGGAATCGTTTCCAAAGGTATGATTTTGGCTGCCTCACATGGCGATAAGCTGGAAGTCTTAGCATTAGATACGAATATTCCAGGGGGGGCACGAGTTAAATGATTTGGGACACACATGCCCATTTGGATGATCCGCGTTTTCAACAAAAATACTTTGCTGAAGTTTGTGAAAGGGCCAAGCTTGCGGGTATAACCAGGATACTGAATCCGGGAGTTAATTTACCTTCATCAAAACGTGCAGTACAACTTGCCCAAGATTATGAATTCATTTATGCTGCCATTGGGGTTCATCCCCATAATGCTGTAGAGGCTGCTCCGGAGACCTGGGTTCGTCTTCTCCAATTAGCTAAAAAGCCTAAGGTCCTGGCTTGGGGTGAGATTGGTCTGGATTATTACAGGGATCTTTCCCCGCGGGCCAAACAAAAAGAGGTTTTTATTCAGCAGATTGAGTTAGCCAATCAGGCAGGATTGCCTATAGTTATCCATAATCGTGATTCTAATGAAGATTGCTTGAAAATTATTAAAGAGCACCCTCCAGAATACGGCGGAGCCTTTCATTGTTATTCTGCTTCCTGGGAGATGGCCAAGATTTTATTAAAACAAGGTTTTTATCTTTCATTTGCCGGACCTTTAACTTATAAAAATGCCCGTAATATTGTTGAGGTGGCACAGAATATTCCACTTGACAGGTTTTTTGTTGAGACTGACTCACCATATTTGACTCCTGAACCATATCGGGGGCAGCGGAATGAACCTGCTTTTGTCAGAGAAGTTATTACCCGTATGGCAGAACTGAGAGAGCTGTCTTTTGAGCAGATTGCTTCTATGGCAATGGATAATGCCAAACAATTTTTTAAAACTGACTAATGCGGCAAATTCCGGTAAGTTTAATTACAAGTTAAGCTTTAAAGGCTTGGCAAACGCCAAGCCTTTAAAGTTGGAAAATTGAAAATTTTTAGTGATTATTTTCAAAAAGTTCTTTTTTCTTTTTGACTGCATAGTTGTTTAAACGACAAGAAAAGCAGTTGAATAGGCGACAATTACTATTGTAATATAATGGTATACCTGACAGCAGGAGGGGATTTCTTTGACATTTGCGTAATCATTGTTTAGAATGTGACAAGGTCTTAGGAAGATTGGGCTTTGGATCCTAAAAATTAATAATAATTGGAGTGATGGAATGATTAGGCAGATCCCTGTTAAAGCTATTTATGGGATTCGGACTTCTCGTTTAGCTAAAATAGTTTTAGTTGTAATTTGCTTATTATTGATAACAACTGCAATAGTTTTATTTAAGGCCAACACATTATTAATTAATATTGATGGGAAAACAATCCGGCTTCTAACACTTTCCTCGACAGTTGGGGAGGCTCTGACTAATTCCTGGTGGGGGATTTATCCCGAAGATATAGTGAAGCCGACCAGGGATACTATTGTAACACCAGGATTGACTATTGAGGTCACAAGGAGTAATCCGATTCGGCTTAATATGGATGATTTGCAAAGTTTTACTGCAAGAACAACATGCAAAACCGTAGGGGAAGCACTTACAGATTTATCCCAACGTTTTGGTTTGGGAATCAAAGATGTAGATGAAGTTAATTATTCCCGTTCCGATAAATTGATAGCCAATATGGAACTTAATGTGCGTCGTGCTATCCTGGTTCATATTCAGGTTGATGGTAATCAATCAGTTACTTATTTAGCTCCCCGGACAGTTGATGAAGCTTTAGTTAAGTTGGGGATAACTCTTGGCGAGAAGGACCAGGTTTCATTACCCTTGGATCATATGTTAGTGCCGGATGATAAGATCCAGGTTGTTCGGGTAGTTGAAAAGGTCGAAACAGTGAAAACTGAGATACCTTATAAAGAAGTTGCCCAAGATGCCGATTTTCCGGTTGGATTACCCGATCGAGTTATTAATAAGGGTTCAAACGGTCTCCAGGAACAAACCATAAAACTAACTTTGGAAGATGGTAAAGAGGTTCAGAGGGAGGTCTTAAATCAACGGATTGTACTGGAGCCTGTAAATAAGGTTGTTTCCAGGGGTGCTCAAACGACTATTTCCCGAGGGGGGAGCAATTATAATTTTAAACAGGCTATTGTGATGAAGGCAACAGCTTATTCGATGCCTGGGAGCAGGACAGCTACCGGCGTTCCTGCCCGCTGGGGGGTTGTGGCTGTGGATCCCAGTGTTATACCTTTAGGAACCAAATTGTATGTCGACGGGTATGGACCTGCTGTGGCATTGGATACAGGTGGGGCAATTCGCGGAAAGAGGATAGATCTTCATATGAATACTACTTCAGCCGCATATTCCTGGGGTGTAAGACAGGTTGTTGTTTATATTCAATAAGTATTTGATTATAGTCTACCAAAAGAATTGAATTAAATTCAAGGAAGCAATGATTAATTCTAGTGCTTCCTTTTTTTCTGTCCCGACAAAGGAATAAAATAATAATTACTGCATAAATATTTTAAATGGACATTAATGTGATCAGTCCTGTTATTTGGAATGGAGGGTTGTCATGCGTCAGATGGTTGTAATTTTCGGAAAAAACCTTGTATCGATGGCGGCTCTCATAATAGTTGGAGTTATGGGAATTTTATTATTCTCGGTTTTTTGGCAGGGTTCCAAAGCAGTGATCACCGGTACAAATGAAAAATTTGTTGTTATGCTTGATGCAGGTCATGGTGGATATGATCCTGGAGCAATTGCGGAACAGGACATTTATGAGAAAGAAATAAACCTCCAGATAGCAAAAAAAACGAGGGATTTTTTAGTTCCATCCGGAATTGCTGTAATCTTGACCCGGGAAGAGGATGAAGATTATGTGCCTGAAGGTGTAACCGGAAGAAAAACTAAAAAGCAGATTGATCTGAATTATCGTATTTCTATGGCAACAGGGGCTAAAGCAGATATTTTCGTAAGTATACATGTTAATTCAACTGTGGCCGGTAAAAAATCGGGTGCGGAAACTTTTTATTATTTTGGTTCAGAGGAAAGCAAGAATTTAGCAGTTAACATCCAACAAGAGTTAATTAAAATTTCCGGGATGAATCGTCGTATTGCCAAACCGGGGGATTTTTATATTATAAAGAATACGTCTATGCCTGCTGTCATTGTAGAAGTTGGCTATTTATCAAATATTAATGAGCGAGAAAAGCTGCGGCAGACTTGGTACCAGGACCAAGTTGCCCGTGCTATAGCTAAAGGAATAGCCGATTTTTTCCAGAATAAATAATTTGGAAAAATAAAAAAATAATTTTATACATAAGGATAAATTATGAGGGGAAAAATGAGGTCAGTAACCCAATCAAAATAAAGGAGTTGAAAAACAAAATGAAGAGGTTTCTGACGTTAATAATCATAAGTATGTTATTGTTGGGTCTTAACCTGGTAGGGTGTTCTAATGTTCAACAGCCTGGTCAGTCACAAACTTCCAATTTAAATGAAAACAGCCAGCCTCCGGAGGCTGAAGCTACCCGTGAGGATGTCCTAGGTCCGGAAAAAAGAGTTGCTATGGGTTTCTATACTGATGCAGAAGGACCTATACCCAGTTCAAAGGATTCGATGATGAAACATATAAATGCTCTCGATGAAGTAGCCTTTTTCTGGTACACATTTGATGGAACAGGTAAGATTATTCCCAGCGGTAAAATTGATTTAAGTATCAAAGATGCTGCTCAGAAAAATAAGGCTAAAGCCTATGCTTTAGTACACAATATGGCCGAGGGACGTTTTGATGCGGATTTGGCCCATAAAGTACTGTCTAATACCGATACCCGTGCTAACTTTGTAAATAATCTGGTTAACCTTACGACAAAAGACAATTGGGATGGGATCTCTATTGATATCGAGAAAACCCCTCCAGGGGACAGGAACAATTTTTCGGCTTTTGTGGCCGAACTTCATAAAGCTTTGAAGGCCAAAGATAAGATTTTAAATATTTCAATTCCTGCTAAATTTATTGATTATCCTGCTGATCTTTGGTCAGGGGCTTATGATTATGCAGCAATCGGCAAAGCAGCAGATCAAGTTGTGCTTATGACCTATGACGAGCATGGCTTGGGTACAACCCAAGGACCCATTGCTTCGCATGGTTGGGTCGATAAAGTAATTAAACATGCAATAGGTAAAATTCCCAAAGAAAAAATAGTTATGGGATTACCGGTTTATTCTTTCGATTGGGGTTCTAATAAACCTAATATTCCTGCCTACTTGTCATATGCCCAAAGTCTTGAGCAAGCTAAGAAACATGGAGTTGAAATTCTTTATAATGAAGAGGAACAAGTACCCCATTATGCCTATACTGCGGGAGGCATACGTCATGAAGTATATTTGGAAAACGCCAAAAGTTTAGGGATTAAACTTGATTATGCCAAAAAACATCAATTGCATGGTGTGGCTATATGGAGATTGGGTATGGAAGATCCAGCAATGTGGGATAATGTCCTTAAAACATACGGGACTAATAAAAACAAGTAATATTTTAGAACAGCCTTTGTAAAAACCAAAAACTAAAGTTCCTAAGCAGGCTGTTTGTACAACGAAGTAATTCGAAGTGCAAACAGCCTTTTTTAGTAATAGCTAAGCGAAGATAAGGAAGAATTACTTTGTAAACACGAAATAGATTTTCTTTCCAAGATATTATTTGTATTTAAACCGATACTAAGATAAGATTACCGGGGGAGATTTTAAATGATAAGGGAATTAATTATTGTTGAGGGAAAAAATGATGCCCATATTGTCAGGCGGGCACTGGGTATGGTAGATATTATTTGGACAGAGGGTTACGGTTTAACTGAAGAGAAATTCAGATATATTGAAGAAATTGCCAAGCGCCAAGGAGTTATTGTGTTCACAGATCCTGATACTGCGGGGGAACAAATTAGAGAACGGATCAGAAGACGTGTTCCTGGAGCGAAACACGTTTTTTTATCTAAAAAAGCTGCTCTTAAAAACGGAGATATTGGGGTAGAAAACGCCGAATTAGATGAAATAAGGCACGCTTTTGCAAACATTCAGAGGGACAAGGTCCAATTAATTTCGAGTGATACTATATCATTACAGGATTTGGCTGAAGCCGGGCTGGTCGGACAACCATTAGCAGCTGAAAAACGGATTGCTTTAGGCAGGTATTTAGGAATTGGTGATGCTAATGCCAAGCAGTTTTTACATCGTCTTAACCGCTTTGGAATTAGCCAAGGCAGATTTTGGAGTTCGGTTCAGGAGGTCGCAAGGTTTGGAGAAGGCAATTAATTATACCCAACGTCTTTTAAAGAGAGGCGCACGGCCTCTCAAATCTCTGGGGCAAAATTTTTTAATTGATGACAATGTAATTGACCAAATAGTTTTGGCGAGTAAGCTTGAGCACGATACACTATTGGTTGAAATAGGCCCGGGCCTTGGTGTATTGACAAAAGCATTGGCTAAACAGGTCAGCAAGATGTGGGCAGTTGAACTTGACGCCTAAA
>JAQVLN010000103.1:1430-6126 GCA_028704155.1 Desulfitobacteriaceae bacterium | reverse complement strand
GAATGAAACAATACGAAATAATTATTACATCCGCAGCGGAAAATGATCTTCAGGAGATTTTTAAGTATATTGCAACTGAATTATTAGAGCCGTTGGGCGTAAATTCTCTGGCCATTTCTATGGGGTATGGAGTGAGAGTGGGTCGGAAGAAGTATTTCAGAGTCAGGAATATAGCGTTAAATTAATCCAGATTCCGAAAGTTTCAAATACTGGTCGTAATGATTTAGCTGTCGAGTTTATAAATTGGAATGATTTAACTCCAGATGAGCGTGAAATTGTAAAAAAAATTAACAGCTATAATAAAGGATAAAACTATAAAAATTGAAGGGGTTAATGTTGGGAAATTAAAACCGAAAGATGTTAAAGAGCGAGTTATTGAGGAAGGGATTCGAAATTTTACCGTACATTATTATGTAGTATTATGGAAGTTGTTTAATATTAGACCGGGCAAAGATTCTGAAAATCCGTTTGATACAGAAACAAAATATTGTCATTATGATGAAGTTCATCAGGATTATGTTTTTAACGAAAATTGGGTTTCATTCATTGTAAAACTTTTTCAGAGGCATCGTTTTACATATGAAAGGCTAAAAGAGATGAATTCTGAAAATCACACACTTTCGATTAGTGATTATGAATAAATTAAAGTTGCCCCCTTCGAAAAGTTCGTTTTCATTTAACTCAAAAAAGGAGGATTATCATCCAATGGACAAACTAACATTCAAAGGTACCATCACATCAATCCAACCACGAATAAGACTGACCCGTTCATTTGACGAAGCCTCGCATACATATTTGGGTTATGCCCTTAAAATAGCCGGGACGATTGATTCTGATGAAAGAGAATTTTCTATTGGTATCGGTAAAGCAGCCCAGGCTAAGTTCAACTTCAAAGTTAATGACATTATCTCCGGTAATTGTCTTCCTGTTCCGGATCCGAACATGGAACCGGTAGATTACTATAAAGTATCGAAGTTATCTAAAATATCAGAAGGTGAGCCGGGCAGCACATCGGCACCCTGGGAATTAGTGCCGCCGGAGTTGGGGGTTTACCGGGAAAGAGGACACCGGAGGCTGGCAGCCAGGACGTATGATACTAAATGTTATAGTTGCATGTGGGGAGTCAGGATGCCGGTGGAAATAATAGTTGATAACTGGAACCCGAGGGGTAGAAGGAAATACCGGTTTGAAACCTTCTGTTATGGACCTTTGAGTTGTAAATTATATAAGGCCGGTCCCAATCGCAAGGTTGAAGGTCGGAATGGGGTGGTTTATGTAGAGGAAGATTGGATTGATGAAGAGGCTACTGGGCATCGGGAACCGGATGAGTAGGAGTTTTTTTAAAAGCATTATGGGTGTGAAACGCATACAAATCCCCTGATTATAACCACTGTCCCTACATCAATGCATGTATAGTTACCTTTTGAAGGTTTTAAGTTTCGGAACTTAATAAAGTCCTCAATCATTTGATTTTCATGCTCAACGTTTTCTACACCACCGAAAAACTCATTGCAAAAATCACAGAAAGGTTCATGAGTATTAACTATTGTGTAGTGCCTATTTATTATTTCAAATTTTTCTTCTTCCTCTATGATAAAATATTGTCCATCTATTTTGATGTCTTCTTGAGGTTTTTTTAGATATTCCTGGTATACTCCATATTTGAATTATAAAAGTCAGTTAAAAGAATATTTAACGAATTTTGATCGCGTACCAATGCCCATTCCTTAAATAAAAAATTATCTAATTCTAGTTTTCTAAAGGCCAAATACGTATGTTGTACTTTATTTAAAATCATTTCTTATCTCCTTTTAATTTGATTATGAACCATATTCATATAATCCAAAATAAAGAAATGGTTCGTCTTTTTGCCACATATGTCTTCGTCTTACTGGACCAAATACCCTTTTCTTTTTAATGACGAGCGTTGGTGGCAGAGTCGGGAGGATCTGAAGCGGGGGCTGTACGAGTATCTGAAATTGCTTAATTTTTATGTGCGGGAGCAATTTGCGTTGTAGATGCTATGGTGATCACCGTGGAGGTTGCCCCAATGGACAACCTTTGCCGTCGGTACTCCTAACTGGGTATTCCAGTTTTAAGGTTATGCGGGATCAGCAATCTGATGGAAAAGCGAAATGCTCATATATGCCGATATGCACATTGATCCAATCTCCCTCTCAAGATGAGAAAGGATTTCGCAAAACGGTATGGAGTGTTATAATAAGATGTGGACTAAAATCGCAAGGAAATGATATATACTGGTTATTAACAATGTTTTTTAAAATAGAAGGAGATTATGTTTTCTTGTTGAATAATGTACTACTTACTAAAAGATAATGAAGGAATTGAAATGTTGTACCTGAAAGCTTTAAAGGGTTTAACTTTAGTTGATTTGGAGGAGAATATCTTAGATCCTACGGGCTTTCTTAATTCATATGATCAGTATGGCGGTACAAACAAATATCATGCCAGGCAACTTTTAAATAAGGTGTTAAATGATGATGAAAAAGTCTGCATAATAAATTGCTTACACGGTAAATATGGTTGGTATCGTAATGTAAATGGAGTGTATACCAACAAGTTAAAATTAACGGCTGATTTATTGGGATTCACCAACTCGAATTTTCATTATGATCCTGTAAAGAGAAGGGAAATTGTGGAGTTGGGTAAAACCATATATGACACTGAACAAAAGTTATTGACCAGTATTTATTTAAAACAAAAACTAGTTACATACAAAACACTCATTCAATGGAGAAGCGAGTCAAACATCAAATTATATCGTGGTTTAAAAAAAGTTGAATTTAAAGAAGATTATCCATATTGTAATTTGGACTCATGGACTTCTAAGCTGGATATTGCAAAAAGCTTTGCAACTCAAGATGGCTATATTCTTTTTAAGGAAGTCCCAATAGAGGATATATTTATATGCAGTCGTAGTGTCTATACAACTGAAATAGAACCTAATAGAAAAGCCAAAAAGGGCATAAATATTGAAGATGAATATATTATTGAACATAGGGAACGACTAATGCCTTTAATTTCGGGCAAGACTATTTTCAAGCACATAAAGTAGTATTTAAGGAAGGGAAAACAAATGACAATTAAATCTTTTAGACAAAGAGCAGAAGAACTAGAAAAACAGGAATTTTCTCCAGTATCCTTAAATGGTAAATATGCTGCAGAATTTCAAGAATGGTTAAGAGAAAATCGAAATAAATCATATGATGATCCGAAAATCGAAATCGATACGTACTTTTATGAAAGTTGTTTTAAGATTTCACTAAATAAAATTGACATGGATATTAAAAACTGGGACACCTTAGCTCAATCTACTAATAAAATAATTATAAATAATTTACCTGGTGAATATAATCAGAATATTCAAAACTACATTAATGTATTTTTTAATAAACTTGAGTATAGTTATAAAATTAAAAACGAAGCTGAAAACGGAGAGGATAAGGCGGCCTGATTATGGACAAGCATGTTGCTAAAATCCAATTTATTCGTTATAAAATTGATCAGATTGATTTTAAATCTAATAGTAATTATATTGATTCGGACCAACCACTAGGCTTAGATGTGGATTTTGACGCATCTATAAGTGTTATTTCTAATGAAAACGCGGCTATTGTCTCTCTTAAATGTACTATAAATAAAGAATATTTGAGTAGTGATAAGCCGAAGCCGTTCTATCTTAAAGTTGTTCTCCTGGGATACTTCAAATATGAAGCAAATTTGGGTGAACAGGAACTAGAAAGCCTACTCACTACAAATGCCCTTGCCATTATTTTCCCATTTCTTAGGGCGGCTATAAGTACAATCACCGTAAATTGCGGTGGAATTCCTCCTGTTATTATACCTACTTTTAATATTGCCGAATTTATAAAGAACAAAGGTGATATTACTATAAAATCTAAATCCTGAATAGAAAACTAAAAAAGTTATATTTTAAGGTGGGGTTATCAATTAATCCCACCTTAAATTTAAGTTGCCAAGCCTTACCCTGAAAGGTTAGTGGCATAGAAGTTGAGTTTTGGGCGAAGGTTGCCATCAGTATTGAAAACGCTCATCCAAAAGAGAGCCACTTGAAATAAACTCTGACGCAGTTTAGGCTGAGACAGAGGTGAATGGAGTGGTCATCACAGTTGTGGAGTGAGTCATATGTGTTAAGGAGGTTCTACTAAATGGACAAACTAACATTCAAAGGTACCATCAAATCAATCCAATCAAGAATAAGACTGACCCGTTCATTTGATGAAGCCTCGCATACATATTTGGGTTATGCCATTAAAATACGGGACGATTGATTCTGATGAAAGAGAATTTTCTATTGGTATCGGTAAAGCAGCGCAAGTTAAGTTCAACTTCAAAGTTAATGACATTATCTCCGGTAATTGTCTTCCTGTTCCGGATCCGAAATTGGAAAATAATGCTTGACAAAGGATATTTTTTACCCCATAATTACGCCATAGGGCAAAATAAGCGGATAAGGGTAAAAACAGCTTGAATTACTTGCGGCGTTTATTTTCAACAGACCACCCCAGTGAAGGGAGGTGTTAAAGTTGAAGGAACAATTCATGAGATTCGGGGACTTTATTAAACAGAAGAGATTAAGCCATCCGGACGAATTAACCCTGAAGGAAGTATCACAGCTGCTGGGCATATCTCTTTCTTTTTTAAGCGATGTTGA
>JAQVLN010000103.1:0-1330 GCA_028704155.1 Desulfitobacteriaceae bacterium | reverse complement strand
TGAAGGAACAATTCATGAGATTCGGGGACTTTATTAAACAGAAGAGATTAAGCCATCCGGACGAATTAACCCTGAAGGAAGTATCACAGCTGCTGGGCATATCTCTTTCTTTTTTAAGCGATGTTGAAAATAACAGACGAAAACCCTTTGACAAAGACAAAATTGAGCTGTTTGCTGAAAGGTTAGGTCTTACAGAGGAGGAAAAGGCAACCATGTTTGATTTGGCTGCCAGGGATCGCAAGGAAGTACCGTCTGATATTGAAGACATTATGATGTATGGAGAAATTGGCGAAATGGCCCGTTTGGCACTTAGGAAATCAAATTCAGGCCAGATTAATGAAGAAGATTGGAAACAATTTATTAGGCAGATGGATAAGAAACAAAAATAACTTGCAATTGAAGGGCGGTGATGGTTATTGCTCGAATTCAGATGGAGTAGGGTGGATAAAAAGAATAATAATACACCTATTATAAGCGATGTTGAAATAGACGAGCTGGCTGAAAACTTATTAAGGGATTATAAACCACAGCTGTTAAAAGAACCCGGGAAGGTAAAGTTTGAGCATTTTCTGGAATCTTATCTGGGGGTAGACCTTGATTACAGGCACATTTATTATGAGGAAAATGAAGGGCAAATTTTCGGAGTGACTTCTTTCAACCAAGGTGAGGAGTTGCTGATTTTTGATAAAGAAAACATGTGTCTTAAGAGGGCTACCCTTAATAGGAATACTATTGTTTTGGATTTTTATGTGACCGAGGAAGGCAGAGAAGGCTTGGAACTATTTACAGGATTGCATGAGGGTGGACATTTTTGGCTGCATCAAGGTGTTTATGCCAGAGCTGAAATGCAGCTGTCTTTATTCCAAACTGCCCAAGAGTTAAGACCGGTTACCTGCTGCAGGCAAGCTGACATTGAAAGTTTCGGGAAAAAGAGTGGGTTTAGTACTCCGGAAGAATGGCGGGAACATCATGCTGATTATTTTGCGGCAGCTATTGCCATGCCCAATACTACATTTTATCCCTTAGTAAAAGAAGTTATAAAATCCCAGGGCCTGGCAGACGGTCGTATTATCCAGGATGCGGGTTTTGCCGAATATTCTCTTGCTCATGATCTACTTCCGGATATTCTGGCGCAAACTTATGGGGTTTCCAGATCAGCAGCATATATAAAGTTAAGAAAAACGGGATTTGTAGTAGAACAAGAAACTGTTAATTATGACCTTTTCTTGATAAAACGGACACTCCAGAGTTAGGTTTTCTAAAGATTTCTTAGTATTGCTCGATATTTGAAATCGGAAACAGGAGACCGCCCCTCGCCGGGTGGCAGAAG
>JAQVLN010000102.1 GCA_028704155.1 Desulfitobacteriaceae bacterium | reverse complement strand
GCAGTTGCCAAAACTACAGGACTCCGCAAAATATCAAAAGAAATCCTCGCAAAGCGAGGACTCATTAGTTGTGTGGATTACTATTTGAATTGAACCGCCTAGTGCGGATCCGCATGCTAGGTGGTGTAAGAGGGAGGAGAAAATCCTCCCTACTCGATTCATATGCTCTCCTGCTTGAACTTCTTACACATACATCAGCAGGAATCTGCTGATTTTGAGCAGAAAATAGCTAAATCTGCTTTTGGAATATTGTCTGATGTAATGGAAAGTTTTGCTTTGGTTATAATAGTGAGGCCTAATTTTGCTAAATCCCGAGGAGGTTTATATGATAAAAAAAGATTTTCAAGAGAAGTGTCTGAGTGAAGAAACGATATTTAGGGGAAAAATAATCGGTGTCTATAAAGATACAGTTGCGCTTCCCAATGGTGAGAAAGCTGCCCGGGAATTTGTCAAGCATCCCGGGGCCGTAGCAGTTGTAGCTATTAAAGAAGAGGGTTTGCTATTGGTAAGACAGTATCGATATCCACTGAAAGGTGATTTACTGGAGATTCCCGCTGGGAAACTTGATGCCGGTGAGGCGCCAGGCGACTGTGCTTTGCGCGAATTAAGGGAAGAGACCGGTTACAGGGGGGATTTAACCACTTTAGGTGCATATTATAGTTCACCGGGATTTTCCGATGAAGTAGTTCACATATTCTGGGCCAGGAACCTGGTTTGGGATCCCCTGGGCCCTGATGCCGATGAATTCCTGGAAGTAGAAGTTATTCCCTGGCAAGAGGCGCTGCAGATGGCTGCCAAAGGCCAATTCAGGGATGCTAAAACAGCCCTTGGGATTCTCCTGGTACAAGGTGCGTTAAAGTGATTTATGCTGATTTGCACATTCATATCGGCCAAAGCCTGGATGGCAAAGCCGTAAAAATTACAGCTTCCAGAGCTTTGACCCTGCCTAATATAATTAAAGAAGCCAGGGATGTCAAAGGACTTTCTCTGGTCGGAATCATTGATGCCCAATCTCCGGGAGTGAGGCGGGATTTTCTGTTTCTGGCGGAAAAGGGTGTACTTATTCCCCTGTCCGGGGGCGGTTATGCAGCCGAATCTTTAGTTGTAATTCCCGGAACAGAGGTTGAATTAAAGGTCGGAGAAGGAAATGCTCACTTTTTAGCTTATTTTCCGACGATTGCTCAGCTTGAAGCCTATACCCGTTTTCTGAAACCATATGTGAAGAATTTGCAGCTTAGTTCCCAAAAGGTCTTTTTGCCTGTTGAAGCCTGGCTGGAAGCAGTTGAGATAAACGGGGGTATTTGGAATCCGGCCCACGCTTTTACACCGCATAAAGGAATCTATGGCAGCTGTTGCCGGCGTTTGGCTGAAGTACTGCCAGTATGTCCCCAGGCTCTGGAGATTGGGCTTAGTGCTGATTGTTCGATGGCCCGCAGTATCAGTGAATTAGACGAAGTTTTGTTGTTCAGCAATTCTGATGCGCATTCGCTGCCCAAGATTGGGCGGGAGTATAATTTGCTGGAACTTGATGATAATTCCTTTAAGGGTCTTAAAGAACTGTTTGGCAGGCAATCAGGGCGGCTTATTGCCAACTATGGATTTCCGCCGCAGGCAGGAAAATACCATCGTACATTCTGCTTGATTTGTGAACAAGTTGTGGAATCGTGTCCTCCCCAACTCATTTGTCCCAAGTGCGGAAGTGAGCATGTAGTCATGGGTGTACTGGACCGTTTACTGTGTATAGCAGACAAGCCGCTCACAAAATCCGGCCCCGACTATATATACCAGGTCCAGCTCCGGCAATTACCTGGTCTTGGTCCTAAAATGTATGCTAAGCTCTTAGCTGTTTTCGGCACAGAGATGGCTGTTATTCATGAAGCCCCTCTTGAGCAGCTGTGCGAGGTTGCAGGAGAGAGGATTGCCCAATGGATAATCCTGGCCCGCAATAATGAGCTGCCCTTTGAAGCCGGCGGGGGAGGACTTTTCGGGCGTATCAGAAAGTAAATAGTGGACATACATTTCTGCCCTCAGGAATAAGTTTTTAAAGGACCACAAGGGACTTCTTTAAAACGGGGGGCGGATAAAATGTGGACAATCCTCAAGGAACACGTTCGTCAATTCTGGCTGATTTATTTAACCCTTGCCGGAGTGTATATAGCAGGTGTAGTTTTCGGAGCGGTTGGCACAGGTGCCTTGGGGAGTTCTGAAAGCACACAACTCGGAAAATTCCTGGATTCCTTGCTTTCCAGTCAGCCGGACAAACCGGATCCGCAGTTCCTCAAATTTTTGGCTAGAGATACATTCGTCATTATGGCAGCTATCTGGATTCTTGGCTTAACAGTCATTGGCACACCCTTAGTCTATTTTATTGTTTTCACCCGCGGCTTTGTCCTGGGTTTTACTGTTAGCTTTTTTATTCATATGAAAGGTTTGTTTGGTTTAGGGTTAGCTTTGCTCACTATTCTTTTTCCGGCCCTCATAGCTGTACCACTCTTGTTTTTGGGTGCAGGGACGGCGACAATATTTTCTTTTATGCTGTTAAGGGGGCGGACCAATGGTGAGTATTTACGCAGGGAATTCCTTTATTATACTGCTTCGGCTACTCTGGTTTTATTAGGTTCTGTTTTGGCAGGAGTAGCCCAGGGATATTTTTCTTTATTGGGGGTACATTTATTCAATCTTTGAATAAATGTAATTTGAAACAAGTAAAATAAAGGTCTTACAGAGTAATTTGACCGGCAGATTATGAATTAACATCCCGCCGCATACTTTATAGGTATGGGGGTGGGCACATGCCAGGAAAAAAACTGTGGTTGCTTATTCAATATATCGGACGTGTTTTGATATTCTTGATATTGTTGACCTTGCTTTTGCCTAAACTGGCAGTTATTTGTGATATTTGGATTTCCTCTATTATCAGGGATGAAGAAAAGCCAAATGGCAATCCGATGCGGGTTGAATCTCATTCCTGGAAGGAATTTGTTGCAGATCTTATTCCTGGGTCAGATTCTGACCCGGAACCTTAATAATGAACCTCCAATTCCATCAGGGTTTATTGACCACGAACCTTTCAATAAGCTCGAAATTCGCACCTCGAACACTGAACCTGGAGGGATTTTATGGATTCAGTAGCTAATTTTGATATTCGCAGGTATTTAACCTATCTTCAGGTAGAGCGGGGCTTGTCCATAAATACTTGTCAGGCTTATCAACGGGATTTACGTTTTCTTGCAAATTTTCTGGCGGAGCGGCAGAAAAATTATTTGAATTGTGAGGCCAATGACCTGTTCTTATTTATTCTCTCTTTAAAAGAACAGGCTAAAGCAGCCCGGAGCATAGCCCGTTATGCAGCCTCTATTAAGGGTTTGTTTGATTTTCTGGCGGCTGAAGGTTATAGAAAAGACAATCCCACAGGTTACCTGACACACCCTCGTTTGGGACAAACCCTCCCTAAGGTTTTGTCTGAACCAATGATGGACAAGCTGTTGGCTGATTCGGAAGAACAGACAGATCTGGAAATACGCAACAGGGCTATGATTGAAGTTTTATACGGCGGCGGCTTGAGGGTCTCCGAACTTATCAGCCTGCGTTTAAAAGACATCTCACTGGAAGCAGGTTACATTCTCTGTAAAGGTAAAGGAAACAAAGAACGCTTGGTCCCATTGAGTGAACCGGCGATTCAGGCAGTGAGGAACTATTTAACCGGTTCCAGGCAGCGCTTGATCAAAAAGAAATCTTCAGAGATCCTTTTTTTGAATTTCCGGGGACAACAGATGACCAGGCAGGGATTTTGGCAAATCCTTAAACAATGGGCCCATGAACATGGCCTGGATCAGAATATTTCTCCTCATATGTTAAGGCATTCGTTTGCAACGCATTTACTGGACAATGGGGCTGATTTGCGTTCGGTCCAGGAATTGCTGGGACATTCAGATATTTCGACAACTCAAATCTATACTCATCTGACCAGAAAGAGGATTTTGGACGTATTCAATAAAGCACATCCCCGTGCATAATAGGAGTGATCAATCATGTTTTCCAGAGTAATCATTATTGTACTGGACAGTGTAGGAATCGGAGAATTACCTGATGCTGCCTTTTATGGAGATTCTGGCAGCAATACGTTGGGGAATATTGCCAGGGACAGAGGCGGATTGAACCTGCCTAATCTGGAGGATTTGGGTCTGGGCAATATCGCACCACTTCTGGGAGTTTCACCTGCGAAAAAACCTGCAGGGAATTATGGCAAGATGGCTGAACTTTCAGCCGGCAAAGATACAATTACCGGACACTGGGAATTAGCGGGAGTAGTTTTGGAGAAAGCCTTTCCCACCTTTCCCGCTGGTTTTCCGGCAGACTTTATTCAGCACTTTGAAGAGGCTATTGGGCGTAAAATTATAGGTAATGAAGTTGCTTCCGGTACTGAAATCATTCAGCGTTTTGGACCGGAACATGTTAAAACAGGGCGGCCGATTGTCTATACATCTGCTGATTCTGTTTTTCAGGTGGCCGCCCATGAAGAAGTAATCCCTCTGACAGAATTAATGAGAATATGTACGGTTGCCAGGGAAATGCTGACCGGTGAAATGGAAGTCGGCCGGGTGATTGTCAGGCCATTCCTGGGAACTGAGGGCAAATATTATAGAACAGCTAATCGCCATGATTTTGCCGTTTCCCCGCCTTATCGGACACTTTTGGATCACGTGCAAAAACGCGGTCTGCCGGTCCTGGGTGTGGGGAAAATCAAGGATATTTATAATGGCCAGGGAGTATCTGAAGTTACCCTGACCAAAAGCAATAGCGAAGGTATTGACAAAACTTTAGAGTATATGGCTCAAAAACGGCCGGGTTTACTGATGGTAAATCTGGTTGATTTTGATATGTTGTACGGGCACCGTAATGATATTGCCGGCTATGCTTCTGCCCTGGAGGATTTTGATAAACGTCTGCCGGAAATACTGGAGGCCCTTGGTCCGGAAGATGTTCTAATCATAACTGCAGATCATGGCTGTGATCCTGTGACACCGGGCACTGACCATTCCCGGGAATACGTGCCCTTGTTGGTTTACGGACCGAATTTGAAGCAAGGAATTGACCTGGGGATCCGACGTTCCTTCGCTGATGTGGGGGCAACTGCAGCTGAAATTCTGCAAGCAGAACCTTTACGGCATGGGACCAGCTTTTTCAATCTGATAAGTTGAAATTTATTTCAACTGCGCTGGAGTCTTGATAACGGCTATTGGGCGAGTTCAATCGCTGTATCGAGGGCAATGGTTATCATGCTCAGAAAAGTTTTTTGCCTATCTTCGGGAGAAGCTGATTTTCCGGAGATTAAATGGTCGCTTACTGTCAGCAGCGCTAAAGCATTGACATTATACTTCGCGGCCAGGGTATAGAGACCGGCTGCTTCCATTTCAATAGCCAGGATTCCGAACTTGGCCCATGTTTTCCAGGCACCGGGATCATCGTAATAGAAAGTATCGGAACTCAGGATACTTCCGACATTTACCGGAAGCCCGGCCTGTACAGCATGATTATAGGCTTTGAGCAGAAGATCGAAGTTTGCTGTTGGGGCAAAATCCTGATTGCTAAACCGGATTTTATTAATATTGGAGTCGGTAGATGCGCTCATAGCCAGGATCACATCCTTAAGCTTAATGTTTTCCTGGATCGAACCGCAGGTCCCGATCCTGATCAGGTTTTTGACACCATATTCTGAAATTAGTTCATTAACATAAATGGATATGGAAGGGATCCCCATGCCTGTGCCTTGAATCGAAACCTTTTTCCCTTTATAGGTTCCGGTAAAACCGTACATTCCCCTGATTTCATTGTAGCAAATGATGTTTTCCAGAAAATTCTCAGCAACAAATTTAGCTCGTAAAGGATCTCCGGGCAAGAGGATTGTTTCGGCTATAGCCCCTTTAAGGGCACTGATATGCAGACTCAAAATATCCACCTTCCTTTATAGATGAAAACTATATAAATAGTATCAAACAGACGAGATTTTGTCATGTGCCCAAAAGACGTTTAATTTTGTCCGGGAATATGCTTTAGTTAACTATGCTTTAGTTAACTATGCTTTTAAGTATGACGGGCATGCCGTCAATCTGTGGTGAAAGTCCACAAGGGGCGTAGTTGCCGACGAACCCCAGAGGGACTTGCAAGTTTCACATCGCGAGGG
>JAQVLN010000101.1 GCA_028704155.1 Desulfitobacteriaceae bacterium | reverse complement strand
ATCGTTCCGGATTGCTTTTCCTCCACAATATTAAAGGCAATCATCATCCCACCCAAAATTGTTGTCATAATAATCAGGGAAATAGCCCCATATTGAGCCAGTGGTGAGATGCTCCATCCGATACTGTAGAACCTGATTTCAAGGGGTAAATCTCTTTCATCCGTATTCAGGTGCATATATAAAATAAAACAAGGACACATCCTTAATAAGCTTTTCCATGGTGTCTAGGTAAGATAGCAGATCTTCGTATCCTTTCGGTGTGAGAGATACCCTCGTTACCGTTTTTCTTTTTTCAATGGTTTTAAATACTTCCACATATCCTACTGACAACTTTATTGATCATCAGTCCGACGGTACACAAGCCGATAATCACATAGATACCGATTTTCACCGCAGCAGGGATTAAGGTATAGCTCCCGTAATAGTGTTCAAGCCACAAAAGGACAGTACTGATGAGTATAATAAAAAGTCCCGTCATCAGCCCGGTGAATTTCCCCCCCTTGTTTTGCTAATTTGACAGCAGATTATAGCTCATCTGCGCTATTTCC
This sequence comes from Desulfitobacteriaceae bacterium, assembly GCA_028704155.1. GTDB lineage: Bacteria > Bacillota > Desulfitobacteriia > Desulfitobacteriales > Desulfitobacteriaceae > UBA2264. The sequence goes on along the minus strand of JAQVLN010000101.1, from coordinate 5,643 downwards.
GCTCTTGTGGCAGTGTCTTTTGGGTTAAGCTTTCCGGCGCTTCCTGCGATTGTTCCGGCTTCTACAAGTAGCTCGACGGCATCCTTTGCCCATAGGTCTACCTGTGCCGCATCAGAGAAGTCCGAGAGTGTATCGGTCGAATCACACTGTGGAAGTGAGTTTATTGCCTTTAAAGTATTGTAAAGGAAAGTGAACATCTCCTGTCGAGTGATTTCATTTCCAGGTGCGAAGCGGTTATTACCTACACCGGCAGCGATGCCAATTCTTTTTGCCGCTGCGAGGTAGCCGGTGTAATATATATTGCCTGCATCAGAGAAGTTAATCTCTGGATTTTCGTCTGCAGCTATACCATAAGCATTCATTAATAGAACTAGGAATTCGCCTCTCGTTAGCTTTGACTGGGGACTGTATTTACCACCACCCGTGCCTTTAGTTATGCCTCGAGCTGAGATAAAACCAACCGCTTTGCTATACCATTCATCACTGGAAACATCAATGAAGGTCACTTTGTTATGGGCAACAGCAAAGAAGCTGAAATGTGTTGTGGAGAAGGCGACAGTGCCTGTATTCGAATCATAACGACCGTTTGGTATACACACAGCCCTTCCGCTGCCATCTATGTACCAAACGACGATGCTCTCAGGGCTTAATATCTCATCAGGCGTCGGAATATATGGAATGCTTACTCTAACGGGTGCCTCGGGGTTATTCCAGCCGGTTCGTACCCCGTCAAGGGTTAGCGTTAACTCAATAACAGGTCTGTCGCCGATAGCAGTTCTGACATCGTCCGGCAGATTTGCGCTGCTGCTGGCTGAGATTGAAATGCCTGCGGCTTTTCCTTCAAGCCCTTTCATTCCTGCGAGCATTCCCGATGGGATTGTCATGCTGCCAAGCTCTGTATTGACTGTTAAAGAAGCCTTTCCATATGGATCAGCCAGCGAGGAAGCCTTCAGTTCCAACGTATAAGAATCCACACCGGGGATAGGGGGGATGTTCATAACAGCATTTTCGTTTTCGGTGAAAACCTTATGAGAAAGATCTCCAAGATTTATAATAGCTTTATTTTCTTTAGTACGAATGTATAACCGCTGTGAGATGCCATCTATACTGACGGCATAAGAATTTGTCGTACCTTTTTCATCGTCCAATGGGTCTTCCTGTGGGTCTTCTGACGGATCTTCAGGTGGATCTTCCTGTGAGTCTTCTTTTGAACCTTCTTTAAAGATTATTGTATATGTTTGGGTTGTCAGATTGTCTTGTGCGGTTACAACAATTGAAACGCTTCCAGCCCCATCAGTGATTGTTACAGATGCAGGTGATTCAATATCTGTTGTGGCACCTTCTGCTGTCTCAAATGATACTGTTACCGTCTCTGTTCCATAAGGAACTTCAACATTACTATATATTAATGTCTTTGCATCAAATATAAGACTGCCTTTATCAACAGATAATGATGTTAAGCTTGCATCTGTTGAGGTAGGTGGTAGTGGCTCATCATCATACGGGGTTTTTGTAATATTTATCGTATAGACAACCTCATGCTCGCCTGTTGTTACGGTAATAACAAATGTGTTAACACCGTCGGAAAGCTCACAACGTTCAGATTGGGACAACGGCAATCCGTTTTTGGTTATCGTGACGACTGAATCGGGATTCTCCGCAACCGCTGTGATAGAGGTTTCTTTAAGACCCAATACCTCAAGGTCATAGAGTGTGACATCCTTGTTAAAATCATACTGTACTCCGCTGATATTTAAGACAGAGAGCTTAGTGCCTACATTGCTGACAGTTGAAAACATTGTATCGGCAGCATAACCTGGTTGTTCAAACAGGAAGCTTGCGGCGCAGCTATTTTCTCCTGCCACACTAATTAAACTACCCGGCGCATCCGAAGGGTTGTAGGTCTGCTGTGTTGCAAGAATATTGCCGCTTTCATCTCTCAGGGTAACAATGATGTTGCCGTTTGATATACCATTCATGGAGTTGTTCATTGCTCCAATATTAACAGTCGTTTTACCGTCAGACGTATTTATCGCTTTTGAGATGGAGAAGGGTGTGCCGTTTCTTTCAATGAGGCTGTAAACTTTGACATAGTCCATATCGTTTCCAATGTCTGCATCGTCTATAACGACTGAGTTTTCCGTAAGAACGGCTCTGAAAAAGATCCATGCCCCACCTTCCGGGATCTCACCATCTTCACCCAGGATCCCCTTAAGGGCTTCTGCGTTTAGAGTTATGTTAAGCGGAAGCATGCCGTCATTTAGCAGCTCTATACTTTCAGCATCTGAAATAGTTTGTGATGCTATGGGCATGCGTGCCTCAAAATCCGTTGTGTCATATACCAAAAGCTTGACAGTGTGCTTGCCAGCAGTAAGCTTTGAGTATGAATTATTCGTTAACTGCACACTGAAATCACGTTGTTTATTGGTTTCTCTTGTAAGATTGATTTCTTTTATGCCAACATCGGGAACATCTATTTTAAAAACTCCGTTTTTTATGACCTCCGAGCCGTCATTAAATTGGGCTTTGATGCTGTAACCGGTGTTTGCAACGGGATCAGCAATCGTATAAAGCACACTATAGTCCTTTGATTCATCCGGTCTGAGTGCTTCCGCATCAAATTGATATGATTCATCTCCAAGCTGGACAGAGACTTTATTAATGCTTTCAACACCGGCATTTTGAATCCGGAAAAGGACAGGCATGTCAAGACCGGGCAGTACGTCTTCATATGAGAAGTACGGTTCATCAACTACCAATTCGTTTTTATACCCGGCTTTTGCGATTGCGAGTTTTGCAGGAGAAAGCTCCGTGCTGTGATCCGTAAGCAGCATTGCGAAGCTTATTTCCTTTGAATCGTCGGAGCTTAGACATGCATCAAAGGAATCCGCCGTGTTTTGCTCATCAAGCTCTAAAAGCCTTTGCTTTCCCGAGGCAGTAATAGCATAGTCGGATTCGTCATCGCTGAAGGATTCTTTTATAAGTTTTATGCCCCAAAGAGAGTCTTTATAAATATTCTCCGAGACTGCAGATTTAATATCAGGCTCGCTCCAGACAATTGACAGGTCTTCTATGTTTTCGGCTCCTTTTACAAATCTGAAGCCGCTGTAATTACTTGTATCTGCGGCATTGCCGATTTCCATGGCGAAGTCGGTATAAATGTCACCTTCAGGGTTTATTGCCGACAACCGAAGAACATTTTCCGTATTCCAACCCAGTACAAATCTCTCAATTCCGTCCGGGAAAACTGCCGAGGTGATTTGGGGGTTTTCGTCTCTAGCATCGTTATTTGTCATGTTTAGAACTGTTTTAATGTCTCCGTCAGCATCCAGCAGAGCACAAATAATTTCCGAGTTATCGTGGTTTTTACAGTTTTTGCAGTCACAGGCTTCAAAGTTTTCGAATTTTTCACATTTTTCAGTACCGTTTTTGGTAACCTGATATGTAATTGCAATTGTCCCATCGGAGAGCATGGCTGCGTTCAATGCGTTTATACCATTGATACTGCCGTCATATAGCAGTTTTGCTTTACTCCAGTCTGTGCCGTCAAATACAGAATACATAATATCGTTTCGACCGCTGAAATCCAACGGACTTTCCATATCTGATGCAACAACGCTTCTCCATGCTGCAATTGCCCTGTTTCCTTTTGCGACTGCAACCGGTGCCATATCCGGTGTGCTGTCTGTAGTGAGGCGGGTAGTGGTAAAGCTGCCGCTGTCGCTGTCATAGACCGCTGCCATTATTTCTGAGCTTGAAAGCATTTCTGAAATATCTTCTAAGCTTGTTTCCTCACCTGTACCAAGCTCTGTATACATTCGTGTCCACACTGCTGCCGCAAAGTCTTTTGTACCTGAAACAGATAAACTGCTGTCGGGGTAGTCGGAATCGTTTATCTGCGTGCCTTCAGGGAAGGTTGCTGTGCCATCATCCCAAATTGAATAACATACTGCAGTATCCATGAGGTCAGTACTTTCCATATCATGCAGATATACCATCATTTTGCCGTCGTCTGTCAGCATAGGATTGGAATAGGGATAGGCATTTGAAAGGAGAACAGTTACAGGCTCAAAGGACGATAATCCAACCTGACTGCCTGAGAGAGACCCAACCGGGCTACCTGAGAGAGACCCAAATACATGGGGAGTAGACATCTTTGGTGATATATCATATGATGGAGCACCTGCCTCTGCCCCCGTAATCATTGTAATGCTTTGAATTCCTGACGATATGTCATATGATGACGGGTCCCACTGCCTTTTTGTACCGTCAAGATAGGAACGGTTCTCGAGGCTAACTGTACCGCTCAAGGTCCCGCCTGATTCGTCAATGCCTCCGGGAACTCCGATTGAAAGCATCTTTAGAATTTTCCCTGAGCTGAACACGTTATTAATAGCGTTAAAATCTCCATAGGTCCAGGAGTCACCAACTCTTCCCAGTTCATACTTACCTTTTACTTCAACAAAAAGAAGCTTAATTTTAAACTCAACACCGACCTTGCCCTCTATCGCAAGCTTCTGACCATTTCTTGTGTCATCCCCGCAATTATACCACAGATATCTTTGATCATGGCTGATAATGCCATAGGGACCGGTCCTGAACGCAACTATATCATAGTCAAAGCCGACTCCTCCAAAGCCATACATGAAGAAATAAGGACGCAGCTCGGTTATATATGCTCTTTCCCCAGAGGCTGAATCATAAACGGTTTTAAGACCGAGCTCACCAGTCATGCCGGTTTCAAATGTTGCCGTCACAGGTACAAATGCAACCCACCCATTATATGTGTGGTAAAATGTAATTCCTCCGCCTACATACATGTCTGACTTAAGAAGGTTAATTCTCCAAACATAGTTTTCAATATCATAGCGTATCTCACATTCCATATATGCTCCGCCGCCGTACGTTTTAAAATATCCGGACGATCCTTTTTTTGCCTTCTGCATTTCTTCCTTGCTTTTTTCAAGAAAATCGCTTTTTGACATTTCTTTTATGTCACCGTATTCTGGCATGAAGTTATATTCTATGGATTCGTCTCCCGCAACGAAAATACCTGATGGATTCTCTCTTGCGTATTCTCCTATGGCAAAGCGAATAATGGATTTGTAAACCAACGGGTCATCGGTAGGGAAAATCTCAAACCTATATGCGCCAGCCCCGCCTGAAAAACCGCTCATAATATTCAGAGCGTTCTTAACCAGTTCATCGCCTTCGCTAAAGTTAAGGTTAGCAGGACTATTTATAGCACCACTTAATAGCTTACGTAAGTCTGGAACTCCACCTTCTCTGTAAAAAATCTCATCCATTTTCGGAATGTTATATAGCTTATGTAATTTTAGTGGCTTGGACAGCTGTAGTAGACCGTCTCTCTTCCATATAGAAGGATAGAGGTTTAGCTTTTGCCCTGGTTTAACTCGATTGAGCGAAGGCTTTAAGTCGAGTGTAGCCGACAGAACAACGGTATCAGAAAACTTGTAGGGCGAATACTCCTTACCAGGAGCCTCTGATAAGTAAAACCAGCCATCCATATCCGTAAGTCTGAGGGAATAATTATTTCCATAGGAGCCCTCAGTTAGAATCAAATCAAGTGTGACGGTTATGCTTTTCGGCTCGGTAGTAAGTATTACATTATCGGAGAATGAA
>JAQVLN010000100.1 GCA_028704155.1 Desulfitobacteriaceae bacterium | reverse complement strand
CGGAGAGTGGGTACCCAGAAAATGCTTCTTGATTTTAAAGGAAGAAAAGTTATTGAACGATGTATTGAAGGAATGTATGATTGTTGTTCAAGAATTATTGTAGTTGGAGGATACAAGATTGAAAACCTTAAGCCCATTTGTAATAATTACCATAAGGTGACTCTGGTAAAAAATGAAGATTTCGAATCCGGAATGTTTAGTTCTGTCAGAGCGGGGATAAAGTTTGTAAAAGCAGCAAGATTCTTCCTGACCCCGGGAGATTATCCTTTAATCCAAAAGGATACTTACAGCAAGATGAAAAACACCAAGGGTGACCTTATCATCCCAGAATTCGAAGGTCAAAGGGGACATCCAGTCTTAATTAAAAGCATTTTTATCGATGAAATACTTTATTCAACCTGTTACTCTAATCTAAGGGATTTTATCAATACCAGGAAAGTAACCCTTTGTAACGTCTCAGACCCCGGAATACTCTGGGATATAGATAATATGTCCGATTATAATAAGCTGATTGAATATTATCGTCAAAAGCGAAATTCAGAGGGGTATTAAATGATTATAATCATAACCGGCAAAATCGATGCGGGTAAAACGACAAGGCTTTTATCGTTATATGATCATTTGAAAACTGGCGATGGTTTTGCTCTTAAAAAAATAATAACTAATGGAATTCATATTGGTCAGGAAATTTATCATCTTTCAACAGGGCAGCAAAAGATTTTTTCCTTAAAAAAGAACTATTTACCGCCCCTTTGGGACGAAATTTATAACTTTGGTGATTTTAGTTTTTCGGCAGCAGGCTTTGATTTTTCACATAAAATATTACTTAAGGCATTAAGCAGCGGGGTTAAACCAATTTATATTGACGAGATTGGTCCGCTCGAACTTCTGGGAAAAGGTTTCTCTGATGCTCTTAAATTAGTTGTAAAAAACCAAACAGATTTATACCTTACGGTTCGGGATTATTGCCTGACGGAAGTAATTAAAGAATTTAATATAAACCGATATGTGGTAATAGAAGTAAGATAGAACTTTTAAGGATTTAACCATGTATTTAAATATAGGTACTGTTTTTCTATTTCCCCCAGCATGGTTTTCAAACCCTCTTTCTGCTGGGGGTCAGTTATTGTCTGTTCCAAAATGGAATAGAGACCTTTAACATCTTCCGATGCTGTTATACTTTTAAGATCCGCACAATTTCGTCAGTTTTTCGGAAAAGAGCTTGATATGAAACTCCTCATCCTTGATAATCCGGGCAAGCAGGGCTTGAATAAAGGGATCCTGAATCATTTGGATATGGGTCTGATACTGGCGGATGGCTTCGTGTTCGGATTGGATATCCGCACGCAGCTGTGCACACGGGTCAAAGTTGTGATAGGCGACATATTGAGGGGTCCAGGGCTGTTGTCTGCCGTCGTTGTAACAGGGGGATGCGCCTAAGAGGATGATTATTCCCCCTAACATTTCCAGATGAAGCATCTCAACAATGCTAATCCCTTCTTCAAGGTCAGCTACTTCCTGCCAGGAAGGGGTTTTTTCCATCTCCATATGGTGATGGATATACTGCATGATGGCTGTTGTTTCGCTCACTTTTCCGGCATAATCGTCTAATATCAGTTGAGCATAGTAGGGATTTTTACCGGCAACACGTATTTCAGGGTAAGGATCCGGCAGACGATATTGATTAGGTACTTGCGAACAACTGCTTAGGGGTATGGTAATTCTTTGCCCGGGAAAAATGTGCTCGGGGTTATTAATTTGAGGATTGGCACTTATCAGTTCATTTAGCGGTAGATTATATTTTTGCGCAATTAAATAGAACGAATCACCGGGTTGGATGGTATAATCCATAGTTACATCCCTCCAATTATCTCTAATGTTTATTCGAAGAGAAGAATGATGATGATTCGATTTTGGATTTCTCGAATTGCTTTGAGATAAAACTGATTTTACAGCTTTTTTTATTTCTGCGTAGCTGGTACATCTACAAAGATTCGATTGTAACCATTCTTGAATGATTTCATCATTTGCATTCGGGTGGATTTTTGCTAAGGCATAACAATTCATGATAAATCCAGATGTACAATAGCCGCATTGAAAAGCCCAATTTTCTATAAAAGACTTTTGCATAGGAGTATCTTTAAGCCCTTCTATTGTCGTTATCTTGTGCCCTATTGCTTCAATGGCCAGCATCAGGCATGATTTAACCGGCCATCCGTCTACAAGAACTGTGCAGGCTCCACAATCTCCATTCTCACAACCTGGTTTGGCACCAGTGAGACCAAGCGGATTGCGCAGTACGTAAAGCAGAGTATCTGCAGGTCTTACCATAATGCTTTTTATTTCACCATTAATGTCAATTTCCATTGGTAATTTATTTTGGCTACGGGATACCAGCATATTGACTCCTTTCAAGCACCTTAATAGTATCTGTTAATGTATTTTTAAGGACAAATTCTCTGTATTCAGCAGATGCTTCAATATTGTTATTGATAGGAGCCGGAAGGCTGGTTAGTGCCTTATTTATTCTGAGTTCCAAAGGAATATTCTTATCGTTTAAAATTTGCTCTATAGTGGATGATCTAAAGGGAAAAGGACAGACACCGCTAAAAGCCAAACGGATTTGTCCATCCTTTTTTAATGCATCTACAGAAATAAGCGGGTAAGCAGACTTTTCCTGCTTTGTTTTTTTTATACTCATAAATGGAAGTTGACTGTACTCTATATCTATTACGAGCTGGACTAAAAACTCTCCTTGTTCCAGATTTAATGTTTTATTAAATACTTGATTAATAGGTACATTTCTTGTTCCTCTTTGTCCCGCCAAAACCACCATGCTATCTGAAAGCAAAAAAGGCAGAACAGCTTCTCTAAAGGTTATTTTGCCGCAAATATTGCCGCCCAAAGTTAGTTTATTGCGGACTGTATGATCGGCAACTTTTCTGGCTGCTTTCCCCAGAAGGGGAAAAATATCGGACTCTCCAAGCCGTGTAAGCGTTATTGAGGCACCTATGACAAGTTTTCCATTTTGCACATTAAAGGTATTACATTCAGGTATTCCTTTTATATCAATTACAGCTTTGGTGAATATATGGGATCTTCTTGCCATGGTGATGATTTCTGTTCCTCCGCCATAATATAAAGGCTCTTTTCCCTGGGTATTCAATAATCTAAATGTATCTACTGCTTCCATTATTGAAGATGGTTTATAATATTCAAAGTCAAATGGAATCACTTCTTAACCCCCCTTTTTGTTTTCCATATGAATTCCGGTAAGAGAGGCATAAAATTAAGTGGTACCTGTACGGCAGCAGATAGGCTGTTTGCCAGTGCCGCCGGCATACCAATAACACCATGTTCACCAATTCCCCGGGCGCCATAGGGAGCATCCACCTGAGGAGTTTCTACAAAATCCACAATGTATTCAGGGTGCTCTCCAAAGTGTAATATCTTGTATGTACGCAATTGTGGGTTTTTAATGATACCCTTATCATTAAAAATGAAAGATTCTCTGCTTGAAAAGCTGAGGCCCAGGCTCATACCGCCTTTAATCTGCCCTATGGCGGCTTCCGGATTCAGCACTTTTCCGGCATCGATGACAGATACGGCTTTTAAAATTTTATAGGTATATTCTTTCAAGTCCAGTTCTACTTCAACAGCTTGGGCACCGACTGTCCATTCAGGACCCGGATTTCCTCTGCCGGTTTCAGGATCCAGACCGGTTATGTCTTTCATAACAAAACGTCCCCGTCCGATTACCTGGCTTCCTCCTGTTGTGCCGTTGGAATACTTATAGCCAAAGGCAATACTATCAAAATCGAGGCCCATCCTTGGGTTTTGCCGCAAAAATACCCTGCCTTCCGCTACATCCAGATCTTGAGTGGCGGCGTTTAAAACTCTGGAAGTCGTAGTTTTGAGTTGATGGATCGCGTCTTCAGCAGCTTCCAAAACTGCGCCTCCAACGAGATAAATAGTCCTGCTTGCAGCTGTTTTCCAATGTTCCGGATCAATTTTTGTATCAACCTCCATGTCAACATGGATCTTAGAGACATCCATTTTCATTTTTTCGGCTAGTATTTGAGCAAGTACTGTTTTTGTTCCCTGGCCAATTTCAACTGCTCCAGTATGGATAGCGATGCTTCCATCACGATTAAAGGTAAGAATAGCCCCTCCACCTGCATTAGCGGGTGTGTTTGAGTTTTTCCAAATACAACTTATACCCTTGGCTCTGACTTTGTTGTTTCCAATTTCGATTCTTCTTCCTTCATCCCAATGGATAAGTTCTCTTAGCCTTTTTAAGCAAGCGGGCAAATTCCCAATATTACTGCTGTTCAGCAAAGTTTGGGTAGGTGTAGTATTTCCGGGGATAATAGCGTTCTTCAGTCTTAATTCTAACGGATCCATATTTAACTTATCAGCTAAGATGTCCATTGCTCTTTCTATAGCAAAGGTAAGCTCAAGGTGACCAAAACCTCTAAAAGCAACCGCATTGGGATGGTTTGTATATAAGCATAATGAATCACACCATAAGTTATCAATATTATAGGGACCGCTGCAATCTACTGCTGCAGCCCTGCTTATAATTGCTCCTCTGTCTGAATAGGCACCACCATCGAATAAATGGGTGATTTCTGCCGCTGCAATTTTCCCCTCAGTTGTACATCCAAGTTTAACTTTTGCATCAAGTCCTATATGAACCGGGGAGGTGATCATGTCTTCTTCCCGGGTGTTTAACATTTTAACAGCTTTACCACCTACGGATTTTGAAGCAAGGTAGGCTAAAATCTCCAATTGGACAGTTGTTTTGCCGCCAAAAGCCCCGCCTACAAGAGGCGTTATCACTGTAACCTTTCGCGGCTCAATATTAAAATATAAACTGATTAATCTTTTTACTGTAAAAGGGGTTTGGCTGGATGTATGTATGATGATTTCTCCATCAGGCTTGATTTGAGCAATAGAGCACCTGGTTTCCATTGCCACATGGTCTGATTGTGGGAATGAAATATTTGATTCAATAGTAATTTGGCTTTTAGCCCAGCCTTTTTTTAGATTCCCTTTTCGGATTTTGGTACGATTGGCAATGTTTGTGCCGGGTTCCGGATAGACATCATCTAACATCTTATAATCTTTCAGGTTTTCGTGAATGAGTGGAGCATTACTCTTTATAGCATCGATAGGGGAATTTACAACATCTAAAGGAATATAATCTACTTTTATTAAAGCAGCTGCTTTTCTTGTGGATTGTTCACTATCTGCTACTATTACTGCTACCGGCTCTCCGTGATATCGTACTTTATCCATAGCAATAGGCGGTCTGTCTAATATAACAGAACCTGTGAGGATAGGGCACTGTTCTCCGGTGACGATAGCACGTACGCCAGGTACTCTCCATGCTTCAGAGGTTTCAATTTGTTTAATTTCAGCATGAGCATAAGGACTTGCAACAATGCTGGCATGCAATAGTCCAATATTATAATTATAATCACCTGTATATTTAGCTGCGCCTGTAACTTTCTCCAAGGCTTCTTTTCTGAATACACTTTTTCCTATTATATAAAACATGCTCATGCTGCTCCTTAATTTAAGACGTCGCTCTAACATTTATATTAGAACTTACTTTTGTCCTATTACTTCAAAATTATGATGACAGGCATGATAGAAAACATTATGTAGAATATTACATTACAAATCTTAATATCTTTTTTGCTATTGACAGTGTACTGGTGTAAATCCTACACATTAAAAAGCTTTTTAGACAGTGCAATCGCCACCTTTTGGAAATCGAAAACAGCCCATTGGGCTTCAGATATCATTAATTAAATAATAAGCAGAACATCTGTCCATATTTTTACATATTCTAAATCACGGGACCATATTTTACCAATATCAAATTAATGTGAAAGGAGGACTTTTTATGTTTTTTTCTTTTCTTTCCATTCTTTTTTCCATTTTTCTTCTCCCCGTTTGCTTTTCGTCGGCGGCGTTGGTGGTATTAGAACGAAATTAGCCATTTAGTCCTATTTCCAAATTGCACCATTTAATCAAGCACTGCATATTATGTACCATCTTTTAGAAAATAATTGACCCATACCCGGTTTGTCGGACACAGGTGAGTTAGAGTAAAATAATACCTGTGGAGGGCGATAAAGTGAGTAAAAAAAGTAAGCGCTACGATGAACAATTTAAGAAAGATATTGTAAGACTAAT
>JAQVLN010000026.1 GCA_028704155.1 Desulfitobacteriaceae bacterium | reverse complement strand
GGCAGTGTTATAACTTATATCAAATTCGGGCCGAAAATTTATTCGCCCTTAATCGAAAAAGGTGAAGCAGATATTATCCTGGCTTTTGAGAAACTTGAAGCCTTAAGGTGGGCCGAGTATCTGAAAGATGACGGCATGATGATTATTAATGAACAGGAAATCGCTCCAATGCCGGTTGTCACAGGCAAGGCTAAATACCCTTCCGATATAATTGAGAAGCTTAAGCAAAGGTATAAGAATATTTTCACATTGGATGCCTTAAACATTGCCAGGCAGTGCGGAAATCTTAAAGCTGTCAATATTGTGCTGCTGGGAGTCATGGCAGCCAAAACAACAATCGCCAAAGAAGTCTGGGATGAGGCTGTCAAGGAAACCGTTCCCGCTAAAGTGCTTAATGTCAACATTGAAGCTTTCAATGCCGGATATCAAGCAATTTAAGATTGGAGTGTAATAAAAAATGGAGTGCTGGGATAAAAAATATGAATGCATGTCAAGGGATGAGATGACTGCAGTTCAATCAGAAAGGCTTGTTAATACAGTAAACAGAGTTTACAATAATGTCCCGAGTTACCAGAAAAAAATGCAGCTGATCGGTCTGGAACCGGGTGATATCAAATCAATTGCCGATTTGGATAAGCTGCCGTTCACAACCAAACAGGATTTAAGGGATAATTATCCCTATGGCCTGTTTGCCGAACCTATGTCCAATGTCGTCCGGGTGCATGCTTCCTCCGGAACCACCGGCAAACAAATTGTCGTAGGTTATACTCGTAAAGACTTGGAATCCTGGGCAGATGTAATAGCCAGAACACTGACCTGTGCCGGAGCAAACAAGGATTCTTTTGTTCATAATGCCTATGGCTACGGATTTTTTACAGGGGCTTTGGGCATACACTACGGAGCGGAAAAAATCGGGGCCACGGTAATCCCGATCTCCGGCGGCAATACCAAAAGACAAATTCAGACGATGAAGGATTTCGGCAGTACAATCCTGGCTTGTACCCCCTCTTATGCTTTGTTTCTGATTGAAGTAATGGAAGAAATGGGAATTCAAAAAGGGGAACTGCAGTTAAAATCCGGTGTCTTTGGGGCAGAACCCTGGTCGCTTAATATGCGCAGCGAAATCGAAGAACGCCTTGGCATCCTGGCAATTGATATTTACGGACTTAGTGAGATTATCGGACCAGGGGTATCCAGTGAATGTTCCTGCAAATCCGGGCTTCATGTCTTTGAGGATCATTTTATTCCCGAGATAATTAATCCTGAAACCGGAAAAGTCTTACCGCCCGGTGAAAAAGGAGAGATTGTCTTCTCTACAGTCACCAAAGAAGCCTTCCCCGTCCTGAGATACAGGACCAGAGATATTTCTGCCCTTAATTATGAAAAATGCATCTGCGGCAGGACCCATGTCCGAATGAACAGGGTGACCGGAAGATCCGATGATATGCTGATTATCAGAGGAGTTAACGTCTTCCCGTCCCAAATTGAGAGTGTCCTCCTTAAATTCAGCGAGGTAGCCCCTCATTATCAACTAATTGTGGACAGGGTTGGCAACCTGGATTCCCTGGAAGTATGGGTTGAAATGACCCCCGCCTTGTTCTCTGATGAGGTAAAGCAATTGGAAGATATCGAAAGGAGAATCAGGGAAGAACTCGATTTCATTCTGGGTATAAGCGCTAAAATAAAACTGGTTGAACCAAAAACAATTGAACGCAGTGAAGGAAAGGCTAAAAGGGTTATTGATAAGAGAAATCCTGTTTAAAAAGGATAGGGATTAAAATCTTTAAAGGGGGAAAAAATATGTTAGTAAAACAACTTTCTGTTTTCCTTGAGAATAAGTTGGGCAGACTGGCGAAAGTTACCAGGATCTTGGGAGAAAAAAATATTGATATCAGTGCCCTGTCTATTGCCGATACAACTGATTTTGGTATTTTACGCCTGATTGTCAATAAACCGGAGGAAGCCGAAAAAATCCTGCAGGAAAATAACTTTGCTGTTAATTGTACCAATGTTATTGCTATCTCAGTAGCCGATGAACCCGGCGGACTGGCAAAAGTCCTGCAGATTTTGGATAATGCCGCAATCGGAATTGAATATATGTATGCCTTTGTCGGTAAAAATAAAGATGAGGCCTTGGTAATTCTCAGGGTGGAAAGCCCCGTCAAGGCTACGGAAGTACTGGAGAGAAATAAAATCAGAGTACTTACTGCCAATGAAGTATATAATTTGTAATTATCACAAGTCAGATGATTATCTTTAATACCCCATCTCCTTCAAAATCCGGGACAGAGTATGCAAGCGTTCGCCGATAAGCTCATCATCATCACTCAGGGCCTGGCGGAATAATTTCAGATCTTCATCAATCTTTTCATTGTCTGTACAAACTGCAACTGTCATGGCGTCCCCCTGCAAACCCACTCTGTCGATAATAGGATTTCGGGTATCGTATAACTTTTCAAAGCGATAGGACTCCCTGAAATGAAGTTTTGCCCTACAAACCAGAATTGCCAGATCGAGCACCCGGTGAAAGGGCAATTCCTCAGACTGCCTGGACCATTTTTCCCCTGTATATCTCCATACTTTGGCCGAAATATCCACCTTGCCCCGGTCATTCCATTGGGCCAATCCCAGGGAAAGGCCTTTGGCATCGGTATTATAGGCATATCTGCCGTCAACATTTTCGTAGTTTTCAGAAATGATAACAGGCTTATGCTTTAAAGTAGTTGGTATTTTCATTGCTTGCCTCCTCAAATGCTTTTAGTAATTTACTAATTTACTGTCTTGCTAATAAATTATAATTTCCTTTTTCCGCTCTGTCAACATCCATTATTAAGCCGCTCCTGATGATTTTCACCCCTGAGTTATATTTATCGCTGATACTCGAAGAAAAGCAGCTTCAAAGTGAAATAAACATAATAATAGCCGACTGAGGTCATCACCCCGGTCGGCTATTATTATGTTTATTATAAATTGTATATGGCAATTTCCCGCTTTTTGTTTACTATTGGGCAGCCAAATCCTTGCGTAAACCAACAGCATTATTCAGATAAACATGCTTAATTTCACTTTGACCAAGTGTGGTATTCACATGCAGCAGGACCCTGATACACAAAGCCAGGGCACCCGACACAGGGATTTCAGTTGCACAAAGCAAAGGAACCCTGTCCCAGCCAATTTCACGGGCACTGGAAGCCGGAAAATCAGTATTTAAATCAGGAGTGACAGTAAAAACAGCACTGACTATATCCTCCAGCGACAATGAATTTTCTTGAACTATTACCTGCAGTAAATCCTTGGTCGCAGCTTTGATCAATTCGGCAGTATTTTCTTCAACAGTTGTGGCACCCCTTATTCCCCTTACATACATCCGGATTTTTTACCCCCTATATATTATAATCCTCCAAATTAACCATACAAGCATTATTGCATAGTTTGTTTGCAACTACTTAGCGCATTTTAGGTGCTACCCGATGGCCTAAGCCAATGGCAACTTCATCCAAATGCAGTAAGCCAACTCCAACAAAAATGGCCACACTCAGATGCTCATCCCTGCGGGCTATAGCTATCTTGCCCCCAATATTCAAGCCCAGGGCTTTGGGCATAATCTGGGCCAAGGCTTCCCTGGCAGCTCCAGCAACCGCCCCTTCATCACCATGTATTTCCTGGATCACACCTTCACGTCTTGCCGAAACAACTGCCCTCTCCACAATTTTCTTGATGGCATTGATATACTCCCCGCCATAATCCGCGGCAGCTGTACGGATTCCTTCCTGAGCGTAGCGTTCTTTTAACTGATTTTCTTCTTCTCTGCTTTCACTCATTGCCATCCGCAGGGCCGCAGTAGCAACTCTTTTACTCTGGGCGATCATAGTCCCTCTTCCTTTCCGGTTCGGCCTTGGGAAACATATTAATATTCCAACTTATACCCTGCATGAAAAAAGACACCCTCCCGGTGCCTTTGGCTATTACGAGGTTTAATGCATTATAGTACGTACTCAAAAGATTTGCAACTAAAACAGGACATTTTTGTTCAGGCAGGTCCCAGCCATTATCTGAACCCGCGGGTTTTCTCCAAACGGCAATGTCTTCAATTGCCGATCCAAATCTCCTGGATATCCCCGTTACAATAAAAGATCCTGTTTAACTGCGGTTGGCTTAGCCGGGGATCAAGCTTGATAACCTGGACCTGGATAGGCTGTTTGACTTTGCCGGCATCAAGCCGGATAATTCCTGCCTGAACCGCTAAGCCCAGTTCACCTTTCGTTAAGATACCCAACTCTTGGTCATTTTGGAACACACGAACAGGTGAATTGGGTGTTGCCTTCAGAGTAATCTTATAAAGCCGGGTCTGGGCCGTACTGTCTGTTTGGGAAGAAGCCGGGGCTGTTACTGTTTGTTCAGTGAGATTAAGCTCTAAATAGGGGGACTCTATTTCCCGGGCCATTTGTAGGTAAAATTGGACAGGTTCCCTGGCCAGACCAAACTGCACAATGACCAAGATCACTGAACCTAACACTATCAGCCGGATCAATTGCCGTTCTCCCTGTTGGAATAACCTGTTAAACTGAAAATTGAATCTGCGCCGCCGCATAAATAAATACCTCCGGTCTCTCCCGAGCAATAAAAAGCCGGGAAGATATACTCTTTGGTAATTTTATGCGACCCGCAGGCTCTTCAGACCTCAGACAGAACAAGTTGTCCCGCCGCCCTTCCCGCCCGGTAGCCCATAGCAAAAGCTGCCTGCAGGTTATAACCGCCGGTAACACCGTCAACATCCACTACCTCGCCCGCCCAATACAAGCCATCTATTATTTTTGAAGCCATTGTCTTGGGATTAATTTCTTTAACCTCAACTCCGCCGGCTGTCACAATCGCAGCCGCCAAGGGCAGCGTAGATGTCACAGTTAAAGGCAACCCCTGCAAAAGCTGCCCGAGTTTTTTCCTTTCATCCCTGGTAATCTGGTGTATAACCTGCTCGGGGTTGATCCCGGAAAGCCTGATTATAACGGGAATAAGACTCTTGGGGAGAAGTTCATTCAGAGAATTCTTGAATTGTTTATTGCTGCAAGCCTGAAAATCCCGCTGCAGACGTATATCCAATTTGTCCGGGCTGAGGACCGGTTTCAAGTTGATTTCCAGGCGAACTGCCTGCCCTTTACCAAGGGCTTCTCCAGCTAAACGACTGAGTGTAAGAATAATCGGGCCGGAGACCCCAAAATGCGTAAATAACATTTCTCCGAATTCACTGGCCTGTTTTTTACCGGCAACCAATAGGCAAGCCTCAACATTGCGCAAAGCCAAACCCTGGACATCCTTTACCCAGTCTTCAGCTGTACGTAAAGGAACCAAAGCCGACCGCAGGGGGGTAACCTGATGGCCAAGTTTACGGGCAAAATTAAAGCCATCACCAGTAGAACCGGTCGCCGGATAGGATGACCCACCGGTACAAACAATCACTGCCCGGGCAGGCAAAGTCTCTCCGTCAGCAAGCCGTACTCCCTTGATCCGTCCATTCTCAGCTAAAATCTCTTCCACAGTTGTTCCGGTCCGGATTTTCACCTTTGCCTGATGCAGAAATTTCTCCAAAACCTTAACAATTATCCCGGCATTATCCGATACCGGGAATACACGTCCGCCGCGTTCTACTTTTGTTTCAACTCCCAGGTCAGCGAAAAACCTCCGCAGCCTGACATTATCAAATTCTCTTAAAACACCCTGCAAAAACCTGCCGTTACCGGGGTAATGCCTGATAAATTCGGTTATGTTTTCCTCATTGGTCAGATTACAGCGCCCTTTACCGGAGAGCGCAATTTTTCTGCCCAGAGTCCCTTTCTTTTCCAACAAAAGAACCTCGACGCCCATTAAGGCGGCTTGACCGGCAGCCATCATCCCGGCTGCACCTCCGCCGATTACGATTAGTTGTCCAACCGACATAGGCATTTTCCTCTTTCCGTCAATATCCTTAGGTGCAAAATTTTTGTTCCATTAGTTTTCTCTCTTCAGAAAAGGCCTGGTTTAACCTAAAAAGTGTCCTTTCCAAATCTATACGACACACAGTGATGCTCTCAGGGCTTAAAACCTCAATCTTGCGGAATTCCGGTTTCAGAAGCAAAGGAAGCACATCCTCAATATTCTCCAGGCGCAGGGTTAACGAAACCGGGGCATAAGCAACATCCCGCAGCCTACGTCCTGTTAATTCATCTACTGTGTATACTTCCAGGCTTAAATCCACCTCTTCCAGCACTACACCTTGCAAAGGTACATTTCGCAGCATTGCTACCTGCCGGTCCCTGATTAATTCGGCAACTTGTTCCTTGGTCTTGCCGCCAAAGAAAAACTGGCCATTTCGTTTCTCTCCGCGAAAATCAAGCCGTATGCGCACCCTGATGTACTCTGTCAGCAACTCATCACCAATTCTAATCTTCATCTGCACTGATCACACACTTTCTATTCCTTTTTTCTCCTTCACATCTTTTGGTAATAGTCTGTTTATTTATATCTATGCTTTTTTAAGGCCTGCCTGATAATAAAGATCCCGGATCTCTTTCCGTGAAAGTTCCCTGAATTGACCGGGCTTTAAACCGGGATCCGCTAAGGGGCCAAAACGTATTCTTACCAATTTAACCAAGGGAAAACCGACAACCGAACACATACGCTTGATCTGGCGGTTCCTGCCTTCATGGATGGTTATTTCCAGAATCCTGGGATTACTGCCTTCGGAATCCTTGCATCTGCGGACTATCGCCGGAGCAGTGAGGCCATCCTCCAATAATACCCCCTGCCGCAAAGTCATAATTGCTGCGGAATCAACCGGTTCCTTAAACCAGACCCGGTAGGTCTTGTCCACTCCAAAACTGGGATGCATCAGACGGTGGGCCAGTTCCCCGTCATTTGTCAAAAGCAATAAACCGGAAGTATCAAAATCCAGTCTACCCACAGGATACACCCGTACCGGAATGCCCCGCAAAATGTCCAAGACTGTCTTCCTGTCCCTTGGATCACTGGCACTGGTAATAACCCCGGCAGGTTTGTGCAACAAATAATAATGAAATGCTTCGTGCTGCAGAACAGGTTTACCGTCAATCTCAACACTATCTTCGGGCCCGACTTTAGTTCCCAAAATCACAACCCTGGACCCGTTAATACTGACCCTTCCTTCGAGGATCATGCGTTCGGCACGACGCCGGGAAGCAATCCCCGCTCCGGACAAAAATTTTTGCAGCCTTATACAAGGTTGACCATTATCTGGTTTATCCTTTATGTTCACAAACTATAATCACCTTAGTTCATAATTATTTTATTACTTGAAATATTAGTACAGTATATCTGAATAAACTATTCAAGAGATTTTACCCAACAGGTAAACCCCCGGTCCGATTTCCGGATATTTATTCTTAATGGTTTGCCAAAATTCAGCTTTGCGCCCGCTCTCAGGCAAATGAACAAGATAGAGAGCAGGCAAGGTTTCCAATTGGGCAAGTGCCTCCCGGTCATCCTGATCAAGCAACCGGAACCCAACCCGCCGGGCATAATAAAAAGTCATCGGGGTACAATCGCTTAAGATAAGATTACTGTGGGCAGGTGTATTCTGCTTTAGCCACTCAGCCTGAACCAAATACCGGTTATCCCAGGAATATTTGGGGTCAAGAGTCTGAACAGTATAAAAACAAAGCAGACAAACAACGATCATTCCTCCCACTGTTCCCGGAATGTCGTTTAGAAAATCCAGGGCCAAAGCACATAAAATTGCTGTCAAAGGCACTACTGGTACCAAATAATAGTCCAAAGAAATACGGCTGCAGACGATCCCAACATAAAGAAGACAGACCAGCAACCAAACAACCAGACCGGTACGAGCCAATGAAGGAGAAAATACCAGCCTCAGTCCACCCGCTAAAGCAAGCACAATAATCGGGAAGGCCATACCACCTGCGTTAAGATTGTTCCCTAACTCTTCCCAGTAAGCTGCTCCGGTCCCGACTATCTGGCCGGAAAAAATCCCCGAGACAAATTGCAAACTGTTTTCCGAACCAAAATGAACCCAAATATAGTATACCACAGGCAGAAACAGGGTAAAAAGAAGATAGATCATAATAGTAAGTAATTCTGAACGGCGAAAGGGCCAAAATCCCAGGAATAAGGCAACAGGCAACAGCATCAGCTGCGGCAGTTTAGCTAAAATTGCCGCAGCAAGCAGAAGCCCCGCTCCCAGGAGTTTGCTTAATCCCGGGGTATTACGTCGGCTCCAGATGAGATCAAGTGCCCAAATACTGAAACACTGGGCAACAGGTTCCGGCATAATCACCCTGCCATAATAAACGCTCAACGGCATGACAGCATAGATAGCAGAAGCCAACAGACCAACCCGTTCCGAAAAAATCCTGCCTGCAAAATTATAAATTCCCCAAACAGTCAGGATTGAAAATAGTACCGACCACAGACGCCCCCAGACATCCGACCAGCCCAATAGCGACCAGGTACAGGCCAGGAGATAGGGCAAAAACGGAAATTCCAATTCAACCTTTTGCGGTACTGCTGCATCATAACTTAAATGCGGGAAAAAAACTTCCGGGAAATCTGCTAATTTCCCTGACATATGCAGGGCTATCGAGGCAGTATCGGCTTGCCGCCAGGCCTGATCATCCAAAAGAGGATTGGTAATTCCTTTTAAACGAAGCAATAAGGCTAAGATTATTATCCCGGTTAGGATAAGGCCTTTTATTCCTCTGCCCATTCTATTATTTCCGCAGACTTGTGTCTAAGGTGATAAATCACTTGTCCGTATCCCCAGATAGTAGTCCAGATCTTCATCTTGCTGACTCCTTTTTTGCGTTCATAATGCAACTGCAAAGGTACCTCGGAAAGCTTGCTGCAGAGGGGAGCCAATTTCAATAATAATTCTGCCATTCCTGCAAAACTGCTATTTTCAATCAGTTTCTCACCGTAAACATTAAAAGCGCTCTGCAGAATGTTAAGGCGGTAAGCCCTGTAACCGCAAGAGTAATCCTTGATACCGTCAAGCGGGAAAAAGAACTGCATCACTTTTCCTGCCCCCCAGGAAAGCAGCTTCCGTCCCTTATTCAGGCCAATTTGTTCAGCTCCTTCGGCATAACGGGAAGCCACAACCAAGTCCGACCCGGCGGAAATCCCGGCACAGAGCAGTGGAATTCTGTCGGCCGGATGAGTATTATCGGCATCCATTGTAATAACTATATCCGGCAGCTGATCTTCGGAAACTGTCCTGGTAAAGTTTGTATTTTCAGCGGCCAGTATCCTGGTAAATCCGCTTAACAAAGATTGGCTCAAACCCTTATTTCGCCCATGTTCAACAATATCAAGATCAGGACACTCTTTGGCAAAATCCCTGAGGACCTGCAAGGTAGAATCTGTGCTGCCGTCATCAACTGCCACAATGCAATGGGGAATCCGGGCACAAGTGGATTCAAGATCTGCCAGTAAATTCGGCAGTGCCTGCTCTTCATTATAAGCCGGCAATAAAATATAGAGCATACTAGCCAAGCCCCCTTTCGGTCCTTGCTAGTATGCTCAAAAACAGTTCAAAGAAAACTTCAGCGGCAATAAATTACCGGTTCAGAAGACCCTGCTGACTATCCAGACGGAGGCAACCAAACCAACAAAGTCTGCCAGAAGACCCAGTTTTAAAGCATAGCGGTATTTACTTATTCCCACAGAACCAAAATAGACCGTTAAGACAAAAAATGTGGTATCGGTACTTCCCTGGAGAGTAGATGCCAAACGTCCGATAAAGGAATCAGGGCCATACTGGTTGATAAGCTGGGTAGCTACGCCAAGCGCACCCGAGCCGCTCAAAGGACGCATCACAGCCAGGGGAATAATAGCTGTCAGATCAGGATCCAACCCGAAGCGGGTAAATAGCGGCAGCAAGAGACGGACCACAATTTCCAGGGCACCGGAATCAACAAAAACCTTGATAGCAACCAGCATCCCGATTAAAAATGGCAGGATCCGCACCCCGGTTTTAAATCCCTCTTCCGCTCCTGTGACAAATGCTTCATAAACCGGAACCTTGCGCAGGTACGCCATTAGCGGAATAATCAATAACAGCATAGGAATAGCCCAACGGGAAATCTCCGCGATAACCTTCATGCCTTCCTCCTCGAACGGATCAGAAAATCAACAATTATCGCTACAGTCATAGCACAGCCTGTAGCAAAAATCGTAGTGCCAATAATCTCGGTAGGATTAAGGGAATTGGCCTTGAGACGTACACCGATAACTGTCGCCGGTATCAGGGTTATGCAGGAGGTATTCAAAGCCAGAAAGGTTATCATGGCAGGGCTGGCAACCTCCGGCTGGGGATTTTCCTTTTGCAGTTCCTGCATTGCCTTCAGGCCAAAGGGGGTGGCGGCATTACCCAGACCCAGGATATTGGCGCTTAGATTTAAAATAATTGCCCCCAGGGCAGGGCTTTCAGCTTTAATGGAAGGAAACAACAGTCTGATGAAAGGACTGAATATCCTGGCAATGACCCGGATAAGTCCGGCTTCTTCGGCCAACTTCATAAGTCCCAGCCATAAACTCATTACCCCGATTAATTCGATGGCTACTTCTACGCCGAGTTCCGCGGCCTTTAGTGCTGAAGTTGTAACAGCTTCTATCCTTCCGGTCACAGCGGCTACGCAGATACCGCTGATTAACATTAAGAGCCAAATCAGATTAACCATATTTATCCCCCTTGTCCCATATGTATGAATAAATTTACTGCAATAGACCAAGGGGGTTACTCGGGTTACAAAAGCCAAAACAAAATATGGCAACAACATCAAAGGGTGAATGATCTTCCTCTGCTTACAGATCTACAATCTTCTACTTTTTCTATTTCCCCGATCATTCACTGTTGGCCATAATCCGAATAACCGGACCGTATACTTCTCTTATTTAATTGTCCTCCTGGACTAAGGAATGAATGTCACTTTCCCCTAGGAGAGGGTTGCAAAAGTAGTTTCACTGAAAGTTGATGTCCGTATTTAGTACAAATGGCATATTTATAACACTATATATTGTGGCTTTTAAGACGTGCAAAATTGATTTCTGGTGTTATGAAACAGGCTCCTAGTGTTGGAAATACCAGTTTTTCTAACATATCCTCACTTACCCCCATCCTCTAAACAAAGTTCCTGACTGTACAGGCTATTCCTCCTGCTTCCAGATCCTCAATTCTATAGTATTGTGCTTTCATACTCTCAGCAATTTGCGAGGCTAAACCCAGCTTGACAAAATCCTTCTCCGTATCAATCACCATAGTCTGGATACCGGCGGCTGCTATTTTCCTGGCAACATCTACAGCTTCTCCCACAGGGTTACCTCCGTTGAAAGAGACATTTGTTCTGCCGTCAGATACCAGCACGATAACCGGAATCATCTCCGGGTCCTTTAGTTTGGCGGCTCTCAATATCTCATATCCCCTGACTAACCCGCTGGCCAGAGGAGTTTTCCCGCCTGTAGGCAATTCAACAAGGCGTTTTTGGGCTAAATCCACACTGCGGGTTATGTCAAGAAGTAATTGGGCGGAGTCTTTACGGAAGACTACCATACCCACCCGGTCCCGCTTTTGGTAGGCATCATTTAACAAAGATAAGATAGCTCCCTTGACTGCCTTCATTCTTTGACTAGCGCCCATCGAACCGCTGGCATCCACAATAAATAAGATAGTACTGCCTGTGCGTTTCTCCCTGATTTTTTCCCGGATATCACTTTTTTCGATTGCCAAGGTAATTCCTTTTTTCTCCCTGCTTTTCTGATAGGGTGCTGCAGCTCGGACTGTGGCATCGAAAGCAATATCTCTTACCTTATTAACAGGGAAAGTGGCGCGAATATACCTTCCCTGTAGAGAATCAGTTTTTGTTCTGCTTCTCTTCCCGTTTCCCCGGCGCTTCTTTTTTTCCAGGGGCTGGATATCTATTGGTTTGACAACAAATACATCTCCAGGTTCTTCAATTTTTTCTTCATTATTATCATAACCTTGATTATTATTGTTCGATGAGTTGTCATCCATTGAATTATCATTGTCATCAGCGCTGTCATCTTTATCTTCGCCATCTTCACCAGAATTTTCTTCACTGTTTTTTTTCTGCTCTTGACTTTCTTGATTTTCCGGTTGTCCGTTAGATTCTTCTTCAGCCGATCCTTCATTTGGTTGTTCGTAATTATCATCCTGCAGATCTTCCTGGGTACTGTTATCCTGATCACTCATATTTTCATCTATTTGATTCGGCTCTGGATGTGCAGGAGTTTGCCTTATCCTATGGGGCAGGGCTAATTCGGCAGCATCCCGGATATCTTTCTCCGTCAGCTGCTTCCGTTCCGCTAGAGCCGCCAAGGCCCGGGACGTTTCTATTATCACCAGCTCAGCCCGGTGACCGGCACAATTTCCGGTCAAAGCAATATCGGCAGCAAGTTTCATGTCGCTTTCCGAGACCTCCACTAAAGCAAGCAGTTTACAAGCCCTGGTAATCTTCTGCATAAGTTCAGCGTTTTCAGTCAGCCATTTCCTTCTGTAAACCTCAGGCTTTTTTTCATATTCCAGCCTGCGGCGGATGATCTCCATTCTTTCTTCTAAATCAGCAGCTCCATTAACTTCCACATAAAGTCCGAATCTGTCCAAAAACTGCGGCCTTAACAATCCTTCTTCCGGATTCATGGTTCCCACTAAAACAAAACATGAATCATGACAAGCAGATATCCCTTCCCGCTCAACATGATTGACACCTGAGGCGGAAACCTCCAGCAAACAATTCACTATGTGTTCGCTTAAAAGATTTACTTCATCAACATACAGAATATTGCCATCTGCTTTCATTAAGATTCCCGGTTCAAAGCTTCTTTGACCCTCCAAAACCGCCTTTTCAATATCCAGGGAACCTACCAGCCTGTCTTCAGTGATATTCAAAGGAAGTTCTACTACATCCATTGCAGGAAGCATAGCAGCCAAACCCCTCACAAGAGTAGATTTTGCCGTTCCTTTCTCCCCACTGATCAACACACCGCCTATTAACGGATTAATAACATTAAGAATAAGGGCTTGTTTAACTTTTTCCTGTCCTATTACAGCAGGAAAGGGAAAAACAAATTCTCCAGACATGTGGCATTCGCTCCTCTTCAGTTGATCACCCAACTTAGTCACACAACAATACTTAAACAAAAGCCCCTGCCGGAGCAACCGTCTTCCTGATGATTTCTTCTACTTTGGCAAATTCCAGAACACCCTCTTCAAAGGGTTTTCTTCTCATCCTGTGCGGCAGTACCAGAGCGGCTGCTTCCAATAGATCATTATTATTAGCCTTTTCCCTGCCGTTGAGGACAGCAAGCGTCAGAGCAGTCTTGATCATTCCGATATCTGCCCGGTGCCCGTCGACACCCATTTCAATAGCAATTCTTGCTGCCGTCTTCAGAATTTCATCGTCAAAACTTACTTTAGACAAAAGCTCTGTTGCCTGCAAAATGACCTCCCGTAAACGGTGTTGTTCAGCCAAATAACTTTGGGCAAATCTCTCCGAATCTTTTTCGTAGTCCAGCCTCCTTTTGATGACTTCCATCCTTTGTTCAGTTTCCCTTTCCCCGACTATATCTACCACCAGCCCAAATCTATCCAAGAGCTGCGGTCTTAAATCTCCCTCTTCGGGATTCATAGTTCCTACCAGAATAAACCTGGCCGGATGGGAAAAAGACACTCCCTCACGCTCGATGGTATTGACTCCCATAGCTGCCGAGTCGAGAAGGACGTCTACTACATGGTCATCCAGAAGATTTACTTCATCCACATAGAGAATATTACGGTTGGCCTGGGCAAGTATGCCAGGTTCAAATTTCTTCTCTCCTTTTTTTATAGCATGTTCAATATCCAAAGTGCCCACAACCCTATCTTCCGTGGCACTCACCGGCAAATCAATAACCTTCATTTTTGTGGTAATGGTCTCCGGTTTCTCGCCCTGGGCTAGTCTTTCCAGGCAAAAACTACACATACTGCTTTGATCGTCCGGATCACAGCCAAAAGTACAGTCCTTAACCACTGCTCTTTCCGGTAAAAGATCCGTCAAAGCACGAACTGCTGTGGATTTTGCCGTTCCTTTTTCCCCTCTAATCAAAACCCCTCCCAGCAAGGGATTAATTATATTAAGAATAAGAGCTTTTTTCATACTCTCCTGGCCAACAATTGCTGTAAAAGGATAACCTGTTTTTTCTATTTTCACCTTTTGATCTCCTCTCTTCAGGCAGAATAATTACTTATTTACTCTGCTTTTTTACATAATCTAACCCCGGCTGCTGAAGCCACAATAAAATAAAGCAACAATATCCCAGGATGAATCAGCATTGAATAAAAATCCTCTCCGCTGCTTCTTAAGCCCAGGCTTGTGTGGGTCAGCGGCAATAACCAAATTATATTTTTTAAGATGAAAGGCATTTTTTCCAACGGAAAAAAAGTACCGCATAAAAAAGCCATCGGCGTAATAATAAAACTGGTGAATTTGCCCATATCGGCATGAGATTTAATTATTATGCCGATAATAAAACCTATAGCTGAAAAAGTTAGGCAATTCAGAATTAAAATAAAAAGAAAATAAGGATTTATTTTAATACCCGTTTGAAAAAGGAAGGCCAAGAAAAGAATCAAAAAGCCGGAATACAGTCCCCTGAAAGACCCGGCAGTGATTTTGCCTGCTGCATAAACCCACATATTCAGAGGAGCAACCATGAATTCTTCGAAGGTTTTTTCATACATGCGCGATATATTAATAGAGTTGGCTATAGTACTGAAACTTACCGTCATTGTTGTTAAGGCCACAATTCCCGGGATGACAAAATTGATATAATCCGTGCCGTCTATGCGCATCCCCCCTCCCAGGCCCCAACCAAAGGCGATCAGGTAAAGAACAGGCGCGATTATAGAACCTGTGGTAATACTCCAGAACTTGCGCTTAAAGAAAATTGCTTCCTGCCACAAAATGCTGCTAAATCCCATTGTCAATCCTCAACCCTTCTATTAGTTAATTTAATAAAGATATCCTCAAGGTTTGAGGAACGTATCTTAACATTCCCTTGCCTTCCGGCAGCGTAAGCCAAGGCATCTTCTCTTGTTTCAAAGAACTCTCCCTTTGTCCCTTCATTGTCAAAGTATTCCACAACTACTTTCCCAACTTTTTCTATCAGGTTTTTTGGTGTATCAAGTTCAATAAGCCTGCCCCGGTTCATTAAACCAACCCTGTGACACAAAATTTCCGCTTCTTCAATATAGTGGGTTGTCAGCAATACCGTTAACCCGCTGCTACTTAAATTCTTGAGCAAGTCCCACATTTTTCTCCTGACTGCGGCATCAAGGCCGACCGTCGGTTCATCCAGCAGCAGCAATTCAGGCTTATGCATCAGGGCCCTGGCAATCATTAGCTTTCTTTTCATACCCCCGGATAATGTCCTGGCCAAATCTGCAGCGCGTTCAGTCAGGTCTGTAAATTCCAGAAGTTCCTCAATTCTTTCTCTCCTTGCTTTCTTAGGCATCCCGTAGATACGCCCATGCAGTTCTAGATTTTCCCAAGCAGTCATTTCTCCCTCCAAATTATTATGCTGGGGAACAACCCCGATTTTAATCTTGACTTCAGTCAGGTTCCTGTCCATACTTTTACCGTCAATGGTAATTAACCCGGAAGTCCGGGGAGTCAGGGTGTTGATCATCCTGATTGTAGTTGTTTTACCGGCTCCGTTTGGTCCCAGCAAACCAAAAAACTCCCCCCTGTTTATTTCCAGGCTCAGATTATCTACAGCTGTAAGTTCTCCGTATTTTTTGATAAGATCTTTAACTACCAACACTTCCTTCTCTCCTCTGTTCAAAACTACTTGAAGTCTTCCGGATTCAATATTTCAGTCTCTTTAAAATTCAATTCCTCTTCTCGCTGCGATACCCATCTCTAAGGGATGTTTTGCCGGGTTTATTTCTGAAACATAATCGACTATATCTACAAGTTCCTGAGGCGCGTGTCTGCCTGTTAAAACAATTTCCAGCTTCTCCGGTTTATTTTGGATAAATTTCACTATATCCCGGACAGATATTAAATGATTGGAGATTGCCCCCATAACTTCATCCAGGATTAGCAGATCCCATTCTTCAGTCGAAACCTTATTCATTACATAATTAAGAGTTTCATCAGTGAATCTGCTTAATTTCTCCTTTTGTTCCCGGTTCATATTCCAGAAGAACCCTTTTATTTCACTGTTCCTGTATACCTTAAAATCCGGTTCAAGTTTTTTTAAAATTGCTAATTCTCCGGTTGGGGAACCTTTAAGGAATTGAACCATAATTACCTTTAAGCCATTGCCGCATGCTCTTATACCAAGACCTATTGCCGCCGTTGTTTTGCCTTTGCCGTTGCCGGTATAGATATGAACCAAACCTGTCACATTTACCCTTCTTTCATCAAGATTCAATATAAAACCAAGTCAATTTCCTGCAAATTATGTTACTGAAAATAAACAGGTATTTTACGCCTTATTAAACAAATCATTAACTTCTTTAAGGTTAGCTTGCCATTCCTTAACATCAGTATCATTGAGTACCTCGATACTTCCTGCCTGTATTTCACCTTTTACTTCACCTATTCGCTCTTCCAGATCGCCTTCCAGTTCCAGGTAGTTATTTTTCAGTTCTTCAAAAATCTCCGGATCAGCCTGCCACTTTTCACGCTGCTGAAGTTCCAGAAATCTTCTGGCTATTTCCTCTATCGCAAAAAGATTATTATCCATAAACCATTTGCGCATGGCCGAATCATTGATATATTCCTCGGCCAACCGGTCCAGAGCAGTATGGGCGATATTCTCTGTCAGACACTGCCAGGCAAAAACATTCTGGAGCCTTTCCATCAATTCCGCAGCACCCCGGTAACCTTTTTGCTGCATATTTTCTTTCCAGAGAGGATTAAAAAGCTTTTCTTCCAGCGTTTCCTGTAACTTTTCAGCCAAGCGGCTGATCTTGACTTCTTCCGGATTTTCTCTGGAACCGTAATATTGCTTAATTTCCTGACCTTGAATTACTTTTGTAATTAAACCAAAACCGCCTTGGACCGAAGCTCCAAAACAGGAAGCCAGAATATCACATCTTTTGGAATTTGATGTATCATATGATATTTGGGCCTTTTTCACATTTTCGATAAATTCCTGTCTGGCCGGCAGGCCATTTAAAGATTTGCCATAGGCATAGGAGGAAAAATAGACAAAAGTCTTGGCTAAATCTTGTTCATCCTTCCAGGCACTGGCCTTCAATGCCAAATCTACCCCTGCGCCATAAGTACCTGGCCGGTCACCGAAAATCCGGATAGTGGAGCGCCGCTGGAGTTCACTTTCTTCTCCCGCATTCTTCAGCAACTTGACTAACTGGGAAGTATGTTTTTTGATTAAATTTAAATCTTCCGTTTCCGGTAAACCGGCTGCCATGCTGACCGCCCTGTCCAGGAGTTCCACTGCCCGGGGATAACTATCCCGCAGTACCCCGGTAATTCTGACAATTACATCAATTCTCGGTCTTTGGAGCTGCTCCAGAGGAATTACTTCCAAATCAATTACTTTACCTTTTCCATCCCAGACCGGCCTAATACCCATTAAATACAGGATTTGAGACAGTTGTTCCCCTTTGGTCCGGGAAATATCCAGAGAGATCATATTCAGAGCGATTTTTTCTGGATAATGTCCCTCCTCCGCCCTGAATAAGTCTATTAACTGGTCTGCCAGCCGGCAGCCCACCTCCCAGGCTGCTCTTGTGGGTATCTTTTCTATATCCATCAAGTAAAAATTTCTACCTGTAGGTATGATGTTCTTACCGTTGTCATCAGGCATGCCGGATGGTCCGGGAGGGATATAGCAGCGAGATAACACATTGTCCTTTTTCATCCAATACAACAACCGCCGGGTCCTCGGTTTTTGAGGACAGGAGGGGGGCAATCATCCGCACGACGATTCCCGCCGCCATGATAAATATCAGGCGGGAATAGGCATCCCACAAGCCTTTAACGAAAAGAGGAAGCTTGCCGTCAATAATCTCTGCGGCGGGAAAATCTTTTCCATACCTGGCCTGGACATAAAGAACCGCGTCAGGAATTTGTTCCCTTATGCAGCTGCCGACATCAGCCGCTGCCTTCGTGAGCGTGATGACAGCCGTCATCGCTCAGCACTCCGGCAGCCGTGACTGAAATTTTTATCATAAAGCCGGGACAGCTCGTATTCACTGCCCAAAAAGTCCCCGACCAGGATCAAAGCCGTTTTATCGATATTTTCCGCTTTGACCAGACCGGCAATGTTTTCCAATGTTCCGCGCACAATTTTCTGGTCGGGCCAGGAAGCCTTTTGCACCACCGCCACTGGGGTATCCGGCCGGTAAGACCGGATCAGGTCCCTTACCACTTCTTCGATCATCGCCGCACTTAAAAAGATGACCAATGAAGCCTGATGCCCAGCTAAACCGGCCAGGTCCTGCCCCCCGGGTACAGGCGTGCGCCCTTCATGGCGGGTCAGGATCACAGTCTGGGAGACACCGGGCAAAGTATACTCCATATTCAGGGCGGCTGCGGCAGCCACAAAAGAACTGACTCCCGGCACTACTTCGTAAGTGATGTCATGCTTGGCCAGGGCATCCATTTGTTCGCGAATCGCGCCAAAAATGCTGGGATCGCCGGTATGCACCCGCACCACCGTTTTGCCTTGCCCCACGCTTTCCGCCATAATCCGGACAACCTCTTCCAAGGTAAGCCCGGCGCTGTTATGTATCATCGCCTCCGCTTTATGCCCCTGCAGGACTGCCCGGTTAACCAGCGAGCCAGTGTAAATGATCACATCGGCGGCAGCAATAACCTTGTGCCCTTTGATCGTCAATAACTCCGGGTCCCCCGGACCTGCCCCCACAAAATATACGCCCATCATCTTCCCTCCATTATTAGCCATAACGGCAGTCTTCCTTAACGGATCCCCCAAAGGATAAAAACCGGGGTCAAGGGAGACAAAGCCTTCTTTCCGCCTAATTCCCGCCCACGGGCAATAGATGCCGCTATCAGATCTACCTCGGCAAAACCTTCTTCCCGCAATACTTCCAGAGCCTTCGCCGCTGTTTCCAACAAAATGGCATTGATCACCAGTCTGCCACCCGGTTTCAGGATCTCCCGGACCTGTCTGACAATAGCCGGCAGTTCGCCGCCGCTGCCGCCGATAATCACCCCGTCCAGGAGTTCCGGTATCTGCTTCAAACTATTCGGAGCGCTTCCGGCTATGATGGTCACATTCTTTAACCCGAATTCTGCACAGTTTTGCCGGATCAACGCCAAGGCCGTACCATCCCTCTCCAGGGCATAAACATGTCCCCGAGCGGCCAGCAGAGCACATTCCACCGTAAGCGTTCCGGTCCCCGCACCGATATCCAGAATGCGGTCTGCGGCAGTGATCCGGAGCTTAGCCAAGGTCAAAACTCTGACCTCTTCCTTGGTCATTGGCGTATCGCCCCGTTCAAACCAGGAGTCAGGCAATCCCGGTGTGCAAAAATTCCATCTTTTCTCACTTTTCTCACTCATCGTAAATCACCATCACACTCAAATCTGCTGTTTCCACTCCTACCCAGTCGGCCAACGGTCGATCCCGGATCCGCTCCTCAGGATAGCTGAGGCTTTCGCCGACCAGAGCTCTTTTCCCCTTCACTCCGTACTGCAGTAAAAGCCGGGCAATTTCCCCCGGCGGCAGATTCCCATCGGTCAGCAAGGCCAGCTTAGCATGCTCCCGGACTAAAGGCGGCAAATTTTCCGGCCCCTTGCCATGCAGGCTGGTGAGATATCCATCCTGCCAAGTCAAGACTCCTTTGGCAAAAAGATATTGCAGGGAACTGATGCCCGGATATACGTCAAGCTCATCCCGTCGAAAATACCGGAGCAGGGTACCCAAAAAACTGTAGAAACCCGGATCTCCCGTGACCAGAATTCCTGCCTGGCAGTCGGTCTTTTTGTCTGTCTGTGGTGAAACCAGCTCCCGCAGCTCGGCAATGACCGCTTGAACATCTGCCCCAATGACAATTTTCCGTTTATTTTCCGCTTGAAAAATGGCCAGATTCCTTTTGCCCCCGACCAAGACATCGCATTCGACAACTCTTTGGCGAACGATCGGCAAAACATAGTCGGGACCACCCGGTCCCACTCCTAGCACAAACAGCTTTTTCTCCGCCGTCTTGACGAGCAGGCGGTCTTTTGTTTCCCTAAGGTTCATTTTTTAGTTTCCTCCATAGTCGCCCGGCTATCCGGTCCATGGCCAACACCCCTTGAGCGTTGGCAAAGAGAATCGTACCGATTTTCATCTTCCCTCCGGCATGCTCTTGGCTTTTTTGGCTGATCCGGCGGGCAATAAACTCCCATAAACCCGGATAGGCCTTATCCGGCAGCATTTCCAGCACTGCAGAGGTGGTGTTCATCGCCAATACTTGTCCGATCAACTCCCGTCCGGCACCAAACAGCCCCAAATAAGCGGCCAAAATTTCCATGCGGGCATCAGCCACGCTGCTATGCGTATAAAAAATGCCCGCCGCCACCTTGATCAGCTTGCCCAGGTCGCCTACCAGGAGTATTTCCGTAAAGCCCAGTTCGACTGCGGTTTTTAGCGCAAAGCCTACAAAATTGCTCATTTTGACAATGCACTTCTCCGGCAGCTCCAAGTGATTTATAGCAAAATCCCGTCCATAATTCCCTGGCACAAGGATCACCCGGTTCTCGCCCCTTGCCGCCAATACCTGCAATTCCAGGCGCAAAGCATCCTGCCAGGCTTTTTCGGACATAGGCTCAACAATCCCGGTGGTCCCCAAGATGGAAATACCGCCCTCAATGCCCAAGCGAAGATTAAACGTCTTCCGGGCCAGCTTTTCTCCCTGCGGTATGGAGAGGACAACCTCCACCCCTTTGCCGGGCGGCAGTGCCTGCCTTATTGCCTCCATAATCATCCGGCGTGGCATGGGATTAATGGCCGGCCGGCCGACTGCCACCGCCAAACCGGCTTTGGTTACAATTCCAATCCCCGGTCCTGTCTTTAGCTCAATTCCCACAGCCGTTACCCTGGCCTGGGCATAAATATTCACTCCATTGGTGATATCGGGATCATCACCGGCGTCTTTTTTTACGGCGCAGCTGGCACCCTGGGCCTCCAGCTGCACATCCTTTACCGGCAGACGCAAGTTTAACCCCGACGGTAGTTGGATTTCAACCTCCCGTAATTCAGTTTTCGAAAAAAGTATAGTAGTGGCGGCTTTGGCGGCCGCCG
This sequence comes from Desulfitobacteriaceae bacterium, assembly GCA_028704155.1. Lineage (GTDB taxonomy): Bacteria > Bacillota > Desulfitobacteriia > Desulfitobacteriales > Desulfitobacteriaceae > UBA2264. Next base: position 3,085 of record JAQVLN010000026.1, on the reverse strand, counting down.
CCGCTGCAGTCCCGGTAGTAAACCCGCGGCGCATTTCCTTGCCGTTAACCCAGCGGCTACCTAACTCCACACCCGCTCTCCTCCATCCCGTAGGCCGGAGCATTGGTTCCAATCCTTTTTCGCCGCAGGCACCTTCTCCCCACACTGCCCGTGGCTGTGGAGAAAAGCAAGAAAATTGCAGGCAAAGTCAAGGTTGCTGTAAAAATGCAGGTGGGCATACCCGGCAATACCGTTCCCCTGTTGAAAACCACATCTCCATTCTTGCGTTATCCGGTCCCGGCGCTGTTTTGTTAGGCTATAAACTGTAGGGATGGCAGAAAAACAAGCCTGAGAGTGATGAAACTCGTGGATCCTGATCTTTTCGCCTTTTTCCCCCCACATACAGTCCTGCTCCAGCTCCAAATAGGCATAGCCGAAGCGCTGGAGCCGTGAGGTCATGCGGCATTCCCCCTTTAACCAGCCGACCATCGAAAAGTTATTGTCCTGAAAATCTACGAGGCTTTCCGCCAGATACATCAGCCCCCCGCATTCGGCATAGTAGGGTACGCCAGCGGTCAGGGCATCTTTAATGCTTGTCTTCATGGAGATATTCTCCTGCAACTCGGCGGCAAATACCTCTGGGAAACCGCCGCCTAAAATCAGTCCTGCTACACCCTCCGGTAGGCTACGGTCGGTGCGCGGGCTAAAAAACCTGATTTCCGCACCCAATTCAATTAGGAGATCTAAATTGTCCCGGTAATAAAAGTTGAACGCCTCATCATAAGCCACTGCCACCGGCACCGTATTTGGAGGATACAATTCCGGAATATATACTTTGCCGGCGGGTGGGTTTTGCGACCAGGTTTCAGCCAATTTTAACAGCGCATCTACCTCGACCGTCTCTTCTACCAAGGCGGCCAGCCCTTGTATTTTTTCCTTTAAATCGGCAAGTTCACCGCTGGGAACCAGTCCTAACTGCCTCTCCGGCCACTTAATCCCGGCATTTTTGCTTAAATAACCGAAGACCCTGATCCCCGTGTAATTCTCGATCGTTTCCTTCACCAGGCAGTAATGCCCTTCCCCTCCGACATTATTGATGACAATCCCGGCTAACTGCAGGCCGGGATCAAAACGATGATAGCCCTGCACCAGAGCGGCAGCGCTAGTCGCCATTCCGCCGGCGTCAACAACCAGGACAACCGGAGCTCGCAGAATTTTAGCAATCTGGGCCGTACTGCCGTTGTCCGCGCCATTTTCTGCTCCGTCAAAAAGCCCCATGACTCCTTCGATCACAGCGATATCTGCTCCGGCCATGTTTTTATAAAATAAATATGCCACCGCATCGGCGTCAAGCATCCAGCCGTCCAGATTGCGGGAATACCTGCCGGTGATATATGTATGATAGGCGGGATCGATATAGTCCGGACCCACTTTAAAGGGCTGAACTGTTCGATTTCTGGTTAAAGCAGCCATCAAGCCGGTGGCTATTGTGGTTTTGCCCACTCCGCTCTGTGTCCCGGCAATAACCAGGCGTGGAAAATTCATAGCCTCTTCCCCTCTTTCCGGGCTGATTTTTTCTTAACGATAATCGTAGAAAGATAACCGATATTGGCCTTATCCGTATTCCGCAAATCATGCCGAATGGTTTCTCCCGGCAGCCCGCAGCGGTCTACGAGCACTGCGCCGTCCAGCCGGCCTGCCCGGGCAAGACTGTCGACCAAGCGGTCGTAATGGTGGGAGGCCTTCAAAAGCACCATATTGTCGGAAAATTCCAGGGCCTTGTCCAAGACTTCTTCCCCTGCGGTTGCCGGAACCACGCTGAGTATTTCATCCCCTTCACCTAAGGCCAGCCCTAAACGGGCGGCAATAGAACAAAAAGAAGAAATCCCTGGCACGGTTTCCACCTGGAATCCTTGCTTCACGATGATATCATGCATGTAAATATAGGTACTGTAAAGCATGGGGTCACCCAAGGTAAGAAAAGCCACCGTTTTTCCGGCCTGTAGAAAGCCGGTGATTTCATCGGCATTTTTCTGCCACGCTTCCTGTAAGGTCATAGCGTCATACGCCATCGGAAAGACCTGCTGCACTATCCGGGTTTTTTCCGGGATATATGCTCCGGCAATAGCCAAAGCAGTACTTCCCGTTTCTTTTCCTACACGAGGCACAACGACTACCTTCGCCTCCCGGATCACTCTGGCAGCCTTCACCGTTAACAGATCCGGGTCTCCCGGACCTATGCCCACCCCATAAAAAAAAACTCCGTTCATAAATCCTCCCTTATTAGCAAATCTTCTGTCTTGAACAATTTAGATAGCTGCTTTAAAGGCGGCGGCAGCCGCTTTCAATGTTGTATCGATATCATTGTCACTGTGGGCGAGGGATAAAAAGAGGGCTTCAAACTGCGAAGGCGGCAGATAGACTCCCCGCTCCAGCATCTTTTGGAAAAACCGCTTATATTTTTCCGTATTAGCCGTCGTGGCTGACTGATAATCATGGACCGGCCCCCCGGTAAAGAAACAAGTCAGCAAGGACCCGCATTGATTAACAGTAACCTTGGCTCCGGCGGAAAGAGCGGCATTTTTCAGACCTACAGCCAATGCCTCCGTCTTCTTGGCCAGACTTTCATAAACACCGGGCTTGGACAGTTCATGCAGGACAGCTAAGCCCGCGCTCATAGCCAGAGGATTTCCCGAGAGGGTGCCGGCTTGGTACACAGGTCCGGTAGGAGCTAAAAGCTCCATTATTTCCTGTTTACCGCCATAGGCTCCGACCGGGAGTCCTCCGCCAATGATTTTCCCTAAGCAGGTGAGATCCGGCTCAACGCCCATAAGAGTCCCCGCTCCTCCCCAAGCCAGACGGAAACCTGTAATAACCTCGTCAAAGATCAGCAACGCGCCGTACTCTTTGGTAATCTGGCGCAGACCTTCACAAAAGCCCGGTAGAGGTTCGACAATACCCATATTGCCCGCAACCGGCTCCATGATCACAGCGGCGATTTCTTCACCTTCTTTGGAAAAAATGGCTTCCACCTCTACCAAGTCATTATAGGAAGCGGTGATTGTATGTATCACCAAAGATGGAGGAACACCGGGGCCGGATGGGG
>JAQVLN010000099.1 GCA_028704155.1 Desulfitobacteriaceae bacterium | reverse complement strand
AACTTTATCAAATGATGAATACCATGAAGCACCGTGGCCCGGATGATGAAGGATATTTTATCGACGACACCGTAGGTTTAGCTATGGTGCGTTTAAGCATCATCGATTTAAGCCAGGCAGGGCATCAACCCATGTTTTCATCGGATGGTCGCTATTGTATTGTCTTCAATGGCGAAGTTTACAACTATATCGAACTTAGGGAAACACTCAAAAGAAAGTACATTTTCAAGAGTGAAACAGATACGGAAGTCGTCCTCTATAGTTATATCGAATGGGGTGAGCAATGCCTTGCAAAGTTTAATGGCATGTTTGCTTTTACTATTTATGATACGGCAACAAAATCATTATTCGGAGCTAGGGACAGATTTGGTATTAAACCATTTTATTTTCATAAGTCAAGTCATCAATTCATTTTTGCAAGTGATATCCCCCCCTTGCTTAAAGTTATGCCGGGAAAACCAACGGTGAATGATGCAGCAGTAATGAATTATCTGATGCTTAACCGAACGAATTATTCTGAAGAAACATTCTTTAAAGAAATAATCAAGTTATCTCCGGGATCATTTTTTACACTTAATAACTTAGTTTTTAAAGTCAAGCGATGGTATGACCTTCGCGTATCTTCATCCGGTAAATCTTTCAAATCATCGGAGGAATATTATAATTCCTTAAAGAAATCTGTCCAACTTCAATTAAGAAGCGATGTTCCGGTGGGCATTTGTTTAAGCGGAGGTTTAGATTCATCCGCCATTGCTTCCATCATTCTTAAAGAGTATCCTCATACTGAGTTTCATTCGTATTCTGCGGTGTATAATCCCGGCGATAAGGCAGATGAACAAGAATTCATAAAAGAATATGAGGGAACTCAGCTAAAAATGCACTATACCAGTCCTAATCACGAAGGACTATTAGATGATTTGGATCAATACATCGAAATGCTATCTGAACCTGTCCCGGGAACTTCAGAATATGCCGAGTTTAAAGTTATGCAACTAGCTCAGCAACATTCCACGGTTATACTTAACGGGCAAGGGGCAGATGAGGTACTGGGCGGATACGAGTATTTTTATGGTGCGTATTTAAAAGAACTGCTTTTTAAGTTTAAAATTCGAAAGCTGATACATGAGGTAAATAGTCTTAAAAAACATCATACGCTGAAGAAAAGTTTAAAATACCTGCTTTTTTTTATGTTGCCATCCCGTTTGAAGATGATCATGTTGAAGGATAGGAGGCATTTGATAAATAAACACTTTTACAAGCAAAATTGCTCATATTCACTCAAGCTCATCAAACAACTTTATAATTTCCCCACATTGAAAGATTACTTCTTCAATCACTTTGCCTACAAGTTTGAGCATCATTTGCTTTGGGCCGACAAATCCGGAATGCGTTTTTCGGTTGAGACCAGGTTTCCTTTTCTCGATCACAATTTGATAGAAAGCACCCTTGACTGTGCACCGGATATGATTTTGAAGAACGGGTGGACTAAGCATATCCTCAGGGAAGCAATGACAGGGGTTCTGCCTGAGAAAATCAGAACCAGAAAATCCAAAATTGGTTTTGAAACTCCGGAACATGATTGGATCAGACAAGCTCATTATGTGAAATTCATAAAGGAGATATTCCAATCAGCGTCTTTTAAGAACCGCAAGTATTTTAATCAGGATAACATAAAAGCGCTCTATCAAAAACATTTGGATGGAACTGTAAATGAGGCAAACACTATTTGGAAAATAATACACCTTGAGTTGTGGTTTAGAAAATATATTGATTAGCAAATCTTTCGCCAAATTATATTAACAGTAGTTTAACAGTCTAAATTGAAATGTAGGGTTATTTGTTTTTTCAATCATCCGTATCTTTGTTGTTTGAAATTTTTCTTAACAACACATTTTCATGCTGCATCATGAGGTAATTTTGTTAAAAAGAAGATTTAAAAAGTTTGCCAGAGAGGATCGAAACTTATTTCTATTCTTGAAATATTCTGGCTTGCTACATAAATTTGGCTTCCCCGAAAAGTCCCCTCTTATTTCTGGACCAAACTGCGACTTTATTTACATTCGGCTACACAGGGTTGGTGGTACCAGTATTGCCATGGCTTTAGGTGTTGATAAAATCCATTACACTTCCAAAGAGGCCATAAATTATGTTGGGAAGCAAGTATGGGATTCTGTCTATAAATTTGCCTGTGTGCGTAATCCTTTTGCAAAGGCAGTCTCCACCTTCAATCACTTTCCGAAAAATGATAGGTTTCAGATGAAGTCCAAGCCCATATCTTTTGAAGAGTGGATTAAGTGCACTTATGGTAATCCAAAAGACCCGAAATACTATTTTTCTGTTTCGTTCTTTCAATCTCAGACGGACTGGTTAAAAGACCATGATAATAAAATTAGCCTGAATAAAATTGCTAAATTGGAAAACATACAAGATGATTTCACGGAAATTATAAAGACTCTAGGGGTTGATGTACCTATACCTCATCTGAACAGCTCGAAAAAAGCTGATTATAGGACGTATTACAATAACGAGACCTACGATATTGTAAAATCCTGGCACCTGGAAGACCTGGATAATTTTGGATACACTTTCGATAACGGTTAATCATTCCCGTGGTTGCCAATCCCGATTTTCTAAACCTGAGTTTTCGCCACAAATCAGATATTAATAATGCTCTGAATGGAAGGAACCTTCCCCAAGCAAGCCATGCTTAACTTCCATCCACAAAGATGGAATGACGCCTTTGTTCCGTGGGTGAAGGAAATTATGCTTCAAAATATGAAAAATCAAGCCAAACTATTGTTAATTTTATTGCGCAAATAAAAAAACATTTATCATCTACCTACTTTTTGATTGCCTTCTTCCCATTGTAATTACGAAACATCAGCGCATCGACCTCAGATTTCTGATAGATGCAATCTCTGCCCAGTCGGGAGTACGGAAGTTTTTTTTCCTTTCGATAGGTGGCAAGTGTCCTTCTGGAAATAGGGTAATGATTGATCACATCAGCGGTTTTTAACCATATTTCAGGATCGGTAGATTTGGTGGTCTTTATGTTATCATTTTGCTGTACCATCTTACGACAGGCCACTGCTACCTCTTGATCGATGCTGTCGAATACTTGTCGGAGTTCATGATAAGACTTTACACCGTTTAGGCGTGCATAATACTTCTCGTCCTTAGGTGTGCCATTTATCAATCGCACTAAAATGTTATTCAATTCATTTTTGTTGTTCATAATATTAAAATATTTAAAGATTAAAAGGCTTTTATTTTTCATGCAAACTTTATGGTTTCATTTCCGATTTTAAATTAATTTACAAATATACTATGTTTTCAGGTGAAGGTGCAAATCGAGTTTTAAACGAATAGTTGTTAATAAATCATATATCTTTGAATATCAATATTATAACATATGTTTGTTGAAAACAAAAAATCTAAACGTATTTTTTTGGCGTATTCCTTGTCAAGCCACTATCCTCTTGTGATCCAGCAGGATATCACGAATAAATAAGAAGCCTACATACATATGCACACGATTACATGCTGAAGCTGGGATTACCAAAGCCTATCGAAATAAATAACAATTTTGAGTGTAACTGCCTGCACCCGCCTATCGGGTAATTTCCGGGAAAGTTATTCGGGGATCGAATGCCTGCTCCGAATCATCGGCGAAATCACGAGAGCATCGCGATTCGGTAAATAAAAAAACCGACCCCATAAGAAGTCGGTTTCCCATCAATAAATGCTCTGCTGCTTCAGCTTACAACCACCGCGCCGCAGTACAAGCTGTCGGAAATACTTTTCTTCCCGCCCGAACTGATGAGCGATTCCAGCAAACTGAAACTCAGGTAGCAATGCACCTCATCTCCGCTCCACGAGGCAGGTACCATTAGTTCGGCTGTAGCAGCCGTGCGTGTGGCAGCATCCAATGCCATAGTCGATTCACCGGAAATGGGATTATAGACTACCACCATAACATTGTCGCCCGATTGTGCCGATCCCTGGCCGGTATTGTCATCCCAGGTAATTGATATCTTAGCCGGTTCCGGCGAAGCGCAGCCAGCATTCATGCCACCGGTGAGTTGCCCGCGCGCGAGTCGTGCGTTCCCATAGTCGATTTCATAGTCAGGGTAGCTGCCCGCTATGGCATGGTGGAAGTTGTAACTCATGGCGGCGTTGAATGCCGACATCTTGATAGCATAGGCTTTGAAACCTATACGGACAAACTCGTTCAGCGGCTGAAGAAACCGGATAACACGAAGAAACTTCGTGCGCTGATTGAGTTGTTTGGTAGTTTTGGGATTGGCAACACTTGCAGGTAATATCCGCAAGTAATCGATCCCTTTCCAGTTGCCGCCGACAATGTTGCCGACTTTTCCTGAGACCCCGCCAAGGAGGCCTTTTTTAATTGTTCCCATAATAATAATTTTTTTATTAAAATTAAATTGATTTCCCATCTCATTTTAGATAGATGGTTACCGGCCTACAGGCAAATGCTATGCACAACTACCTCAAAACATTGTTATTGCATCGTAAAATCCTGTGGTGCACTGTTAGCAAGAAAAGCTGCAATAATGACATATCGGAAATAATGCGTATGAATGCAAGATGCACCTTATTTTGGCCGATGATGGGACTATACACAAAGTTGTCAAGTCCGGTTTTGCCTTTTGTTTTATTAAATAACAGGGCGGTGGTATAGCGTTGGCATATCGAAAGTGTGGGATAGGAGGGTCGTGCAATTGTTATCCGTAATCTCAAAAAACAGAACGCGGATGACACCGATAAAGTGGATTGTCGCGGATAAAAGATAAATCTCTGAAAATCCGCTTAAACAGTGTCACCAGTATTCAAATAAAATGTATTTCTGTACTACATCGTAAATTTGTAATAAATGACAACGGTTATTTTAGATACACGTTCTGAAGAAGCAAAAAGATTGCTTGATTTTTTGAAATCCACAAGCTATGCTAAGGTTATCGACGAGAAAACCCCTAATACTAAAACACTAAAGGCTATGGAAGATGTTGAAGCGGGGAGGGTAAACTCTTTTACATCGGCTAATGAACTAATGACAACTTTGAAAAAATCGGCTGGTGTATAAAATCAGAGCCACAAACAAATTTGAAAAGGACTTTGCAAAATGTGCCAAGCGAAATTATGACCTGGATTTATTAGGCAAGGCACTTGAGGTTCTTGAAAATTCGTGAAGTTTACCCGAAAATTACAAATCTCATATTTTATCAGGTAACTACAAAGGGTATTGGGCGTGTCACATCAAGCCTGATTATACTGGAAAAATGGAGAGGATTTTGATAAAAAATATAGAGCTATGAGTACAAATTATCAGGGTTTTAAGAATTTGATTGTTTACCCTGTCAAATAATTCAACATGGATAGCTTTTACTTTGTTTATGTTTTGTTAAGCGAATTTGATAACAATTTTTATACTGGCTACACAAAGAATGTTGAATTAAGATTTTAGCAGCATAATAAAGGCTTAGTTTTATCAACAAAGAATAGAAGGCCATTAAAATTGGTTTATTATGAGGCCTGCATTAACCAACAAGATGCCACTCATCGCGAAAAGTATTTAAAAACACATTATGGTAAAATGTTTTTAAGAAACCGGCTCAAATCTTACCTGTCCTGTGAAATCTAATTTTATTTCATCAGGATTTGACAGGGTGAATCAGAAGGCGTTTAAATTGTCGATGGATATTCTTCAGTTGACGAAGTCTTTTCCTGGCGAGGAGAAGTATTCTTTGACTGATCAGGTTAGACGGTCTTCAAGGTCAGTTGGTGCCAACCTCGCCGAAGCTTGGGCAAAGAGAAGATATGTGAAGTCTTTTGTAGCAAAGTTAATTGATTCTCAGGGCGAATCATTTGAAACAACGCATTGGCTCGATACTGCTATTGCTGCAAAGTATATGGATTAAAAAAGACATAATGAATTATCAGAATTGAATTTGGAGGTTCAAAAAATGCTGGAATCCATGATTAACAATCCAGATAAGTTCTGCCACTAGTTTAATTTGAGGCATAGCCTCTACTTACTACTTACTACATACTGGAAAACGGAGCTGATGTGGCAGAACGTGAAGAATCAAATTAAGAGAATACTTGTTGGAAGGTCAAGGTAAAGGAAAAACATGGCTTTTAGATCAGAGTAAAGTCCAAAGAGCTTGCGATTCGGGATGAAGAATCAGGGGAAAGGAATTCTATTAACAATCAGGAAATAACTATTATAATACTTGATGTTTCTACCAATTTAGGTTTTTGTTAATATTTGGATCAACAGAATAGA
>JAQVLN010000098.1 GCA_028704155.1 Desulfitobacteriaceae bacterium | reverse complement strand
AAGGCGGAAATTCGTAGTCCGAATGCTGGCCACTCTAGCCTTTCTTCCGCTTCTTGTTTATGCCGGCGTGCAGATTATCGGAAGAGGAGATCTTCTTGTGGCACTGGAAAATACGCTGCGTTCGCCGCTCGCCGCTTGGACGCCGGTGGCCGGTTGGGCTTCGGCAGGCGTTGTTTCCCTGATTGCCGGCGATATGGGCAACGGGTTCTTGTTTTTCGGGCTGCTCGTTTTGTCCGGAGCGCTGCTGATCCTTTATATTACCCTGAGCAATCCCGATTATTATGAAGATGTGCTGGTTGCTACGGAAACTGCGTTTGAGAGAAAGCGCGTCCTGGCCGAAGGGCAGATCAATCTGGAAGCCTCATCGACAAAAAAAGTGAAGGTTGCCCAAACCGGTATCGGCGGTCTGGGAAGCAGCACCATTTTTTATAAGCATCTGCGGGAATCCTTTCGCGCCAACTGCCTTGGTCTCTGGGGAGTGTCGTCTATAATTTTGCTATTAGGCGCCGCCCTGTTTTCTTTGTTCCAGCGCGGTGGGGAGGGCGGGACCCTTATTCTGCTGCAAATCCTGATGTGGATGCAGGTTTTCATGATCGGAACGGGGCGCGGTCTGAAAGAGCTTTATATACATTATATCTACCTGATCCCCGAAAGCTCTTTTGGCAAAATCGTCTGGAGCAACCTGGAAATAGCGTTTAAGGTGCTGGTGGAAGGACTGGTGGTTTTTGGTATCGCAGGTTTGATTATGGGAGAGCCGGTTTGGCTGGTTGCTATGGCCATTGTGGTTTACACTCTATTTTCTTTTTTATTGCTGGGCATCAACTATCTTTCAATGCGCTGGACAGGGGCAAACATCAGCGCCGGACTCCTGATTTTCATTTACATCATTGCGGTGCTCGTGATTATGCTGCCCGGCCTGATTGCCGCCATTGTCCTTGGCAGTATGATTGAGGGGAGCGGCGTGCTGCTCGGACTAGGGGTACTGGCCTTATGGGAATTGCTGGCTGCGCTTGCCTGCTTCGCGCTCTCCAAGGGCGTTTTACACAACACGGATATGCCTGTGCTGAGAACCGGGAAGTAGCAGACCTGTAACCACTTTCTGTAATCAAGCAGTATATCGAAAGTCAAAAGACTTCGCAAAGGGGGTGAACCAATGCAGATAACCGTTAAAATCAAGCTGGAGCCGACCAGGGAGCAGTTTAACCTTCTACTGGCAACAACCAAAGAATATATTCTCTTGGTTAAAAGAATAGTTGCTGAATTTGTAGAAGCTGATGCAATCCTTAAATATATGAGTAAAAGTGTTGTTGCAGAACTATCAAGTGCTGTAAAAAACCGGGCTATTCGAGACGCTAAAAGCGTGTTCAAAAAGTACAAAAAAAGACCAGTATGAAATTTAGTGTTTATAAAAATACTTTAAGGAGATGTTATGAGGACAACTATTTTTTATTTTTCCGGTACAGGTAATTCTTTATGGATAGCTCAGGTTTTGGCTCGTGAACTTGGGGAAACCGAAGTTGTCTCTATGGTTAATTGGAACAAGAAACAGCATATAGTTGAATCACGGAGGATAGGCCTGATTTTTCCGGTTTATATGTGGGGCGTACCGCGCCGGGTGTTGGAATTCCTGGACCAATTGCCGGCAAAGAATGCAGAGTATATATTTGCAGTGGCTAATAATGCCGGTCAGGTAGCTAATACCTTAGTGCAATTGGACAAAACTATGCAAGCCAAGGGCTTATTATTATCCAGCGGATGGTCAATTGTCATGCCTTCGAATTATATTCCCTGGGGAGGTCCGGTATCCTTGGGAAAACAAAATGAACTTTTTAAGGCAGCTCGTCTCAAAATATCTTATATCGTACAGGAAATTAACCAAAGAGCTGAGAAGCAAGTGGAAAAAGGCCCCCTCTGGCAAAGGATAATATTTAGCGGGCTATATAAAATCAGTTCTCCTCATATCCCTAAGATGGATGGCAAGTTTTGGGCGGACGAAAAGTGTAACAAATGCGGCATTTGTATACAACTCTGTCCCAACAATAATATTTCCAGGCAAGATGATAAACTTACCTGGCACAATCATTGTGAGCAATGTTTGGCCTGTATACAATGGTGTCCTCAGGGGGCCTTGCAGTATGGCAGGAAAACATCAGCTTATTCACGGTATCATCATCCTGATATTAAGCTTAAGGATTTACTTAGTTGAGATTTCTGAGTTAATACTGAAAGAGACTTGGAATCTCGGATTTCCCGTTTTCCAAATTGCACTATTATCCATTTGAAATCTGGGCGCGATAAAGTGGAGGTAACCTATGTTAAAAATGGCTACAACCAGTTTATTCTCATGAGTCTTAAAAAACAAAATAATGATCAGCAACAAGACAGCAATAAAACGAAGGTTAAAACTGATAGCGGACGGTATAATGGCCAAATCGATTCAAATTCCATAGAAATTAAGATTTCCGGACTACCTGAGGAGATGGAACCCCACGCGTTTAGATTAAGTGAACCCATTAAAGAAAGATTTAATGACTATAAGCTAAATACTGGAGATACAATTAAATTTAACTATATTGTAAATGAGTATGGGCAAACAATAATCACAGATCTTACTATTTTAAATCGTACTGCTGGAGAGTTTTCTGGAACTTAAGAAACAGCTGTGTTAAACATTGTATTCCATGGGTGGAATCTATAATCTACGGGAATAATAGCTGCTCAGGAACGGATTTCATTAAGGAATATACAGCCGAAGAGGATATTCTAGACTCCATTCGCTATCACCATAAACAGGAAATATATAATGTGCAATGAAGTTTGTAGAAGGGATAAGATGAATAGGGTAAAGAAACAGTTATTATACCTAGCGATATGGGAATTTGCGGCTTTATTTACTTTTGTTTTTTTATATATATCATTAAACCTCGCATTAAACCTTGGAATGGCAAGTTTTATAGCATTTTCATATCTCATACTTATATTATTGCAAGGAAGTATATATTGGTTTTATAGGTATCTGTTGATAATGAAAAAAGAACGATTTGGCCTTAAGGCTATAAACTTCATTAGGTTTTTAAGATGGTTAAATATAATTATTTTAGTGGTGATAAGCGGGTTAATACCTTTTGTTAAAAGTAGCAATAAAGACTTAATAATTGCTATTGCAGTATTTTTATTCGGAATAATTGAGTATATTAACTACTATTGGTATAGGTTAAGTTATGGAAGATCAGGGTTTAATATTAGGATATTATTGAATACAAGATTACAAAAATCGAGTATAGGCAAGCTGATTAATAAATAATGTCAAGACGCATTCTTTATAAAAAGTGAATTAAAAAACTCCTCACCATCTTAATGGTAGTAAGGAGTTTTTTATTCCAGCTATCTTTCATATAACTGGAAAATTTCCGCAACGGGAGTATTTAACAATCTAGCAAGCTTCATTGCTACGCAATCCTAATTCCTTGCGTAGGATTTTTATATTATTTCTCATTGCTGGACATTTTACGAGTCATATAAAGTTTACTGCCAAAGAAAATGAGATTTTGAAAGCCAATAATCGTAAAAAGAATAAAAGGAAGCTCCCCACTCTTGATAATAGTTTCTGCAAGCCAAATAAATAAAGCAATATTCACAAATACCCAAGATAACCTCATAGCCTTGAAGTTGATAACCATTTCCATTTCATCCGCTTTTTTAAGCCTCATAAAAGTCCCTCCTTGCCTTAAATGCAAGAACATCTTTACATTTTCCCCTCCCATTTGGGGAGGAATTTTTTATCCTGGATCCTGTTTCTACCATGAAAATTGAAGAACTTATCATACAATTGAAAAAAAGGTATACAATTATTATTATAACCGAAGATTATTTACAGGTCGTTTCGGTTGATAAGGAGTTGAGATAATTGGCAGTTACCCGTCAACAATTTGATAATGCCCTGGAGGACTTGCGCCAACGAATCCTGGAGTTGGGAACATTGGCCGAACAACGGATTGCCTTGGCTGTGGGAACGTTGTATGCTCAAAACATGGAAACAGCCAATTCAATTATAGTGGGGGATCTTGAATTAAACCAACTGCAAAATTTAATCGAAGAAAAATGTATTTTATTAATCGCCACCCAGCAGCCTTTAGCCCGTGACCTACGCAAGGTTGTAGCCGGTTTTAAAATTTCGATGCATTTGGAAAGAATGGGTGACCTGGCGGTTAATCTGTCTAAAGTAACGATCAGGATCGGCAAGGAAAAACTGATCAAACCACTGATCGATATTCCCAGAATGAGTACAATCGTCCAGGAAATGATAGCAAAAGGATTGACAGCCTATATTCAGGAGGATGCTGCCTTAGCAGAAGAAATGGCAGGAATGGATTGTGAGGTGGATGATCTTTATGCTCAGATTTTTCGGGAATTGCTTGTCTTGATGATGTCAGACCCAAGGACTATTAACCAGGCCAACCACCTGTTGTTTGCTGCCCACCATATGGAACGTATGGGTGACTATTGTACGAATATCGCTGAGGAAATTGTATATATTGTAAGAGGTAAACGTACGGATCTAAATCAATAGAAATACTTAGGGGGCTAATTCAGACAATTACTGCCAAGAGGCGATATTCTCAGGATTGAAACCCCCGGTGGGTAGAATCTATCTTACCAAACCCTGCGTGCGGTTATATATTGTGATTTATACCAATCCAAGAGATCTACTCTGGTGTAACATCCGTTACTGGGTGTACATAAAATTAACCGATGATCACCGGCATAAATACCTGCCATTGCCGGATTAGTGGAACCAATATTATTACTAAAAAAAACAAGATCCCCTTTAGGCGCATTCCCATAGGGACATTATATGAACCATGGGTAATTTGGTGGGCAGACAGCAGATCAAGCTGTCTGCCTTTGCCGTTGTTCGGATATTTTCTCGGCTTCTTCAGCAAAAGCACCTATGACGCCGATGTCACGGTAGTGAATAACGATTTCCTGCTCAGCCGTTCTGGAGTATCGTTCCCCTCGTTCGCCGACCTCAATCTTTTCGATAAAGGTATTCAAAAGCTCACCGCTTAACTCGGTTATCTCAGTGTACCTTTTTGCCTTATCTATAAACCTGGTAACGTTACTGATGGAGGTCTGCAGTTCTTCGATTCGTTTCGTAGTCTGAGGAATTCGCTCCTTCAGGCTTTTTTGCTCTGCGTTGTAATCTTCGGACAGCATCCTAAACTGCTCGTTGGTCACCTTGCCAAGCACATTGTCTTCATATAAACGTTTGAACAATTTACTCAGTTCGATATCCCTCCGGCGCATCAGTTCAAGATCCCTTTGGAGGCGCTCAATTTCACGCCGGGTTTCAGCATTGTTTTTCCGATTAATGTACTGGATGAATAACGCCTCCTGCTGCCGTGCGAAGTGAGTGACCCTGAGTAAATCGTCCAGTACGATCGCCGCCAGATGAACCTCCCGAAGATAGTGTGCACTGCATTTTTCCTTGCCGCGTTTCCGGTAGGTAGAGCACATGAAGTTGTTTTTTACGGCGGCCATGGTGTGCGCCCGATGCAGTGTCATGACTTCTCCGCAGTCGATACATCTGACCAGACCGGAGAACATATCCTGCTCTTCCATGTTTGTTCTGCGCCTTTTGTGCTCACGGATGTCTTGAATGATATCCCAGATTTCTTTCGTAATCAGCGGCTCATGAGTGTTCTCAAATCGTAGGTGTTCTGATTTTGGACGCTCGATACGCTTCTTATTTTTATAGGATATCGTTGTGTATTGCAGGTTTATGGTATGTCCGAGGTAAACCTCATTTTCCAGAATGTCAGCAACACATGCACTGCTCCATGCGTATGGCCTTGTTATATCCACATTAGTCAGAATGGTGCCGGTCTTGAAGTAGTAATAGTAACCGGGAGAGAACACCTGCTCCTTGTTAAGCTGTTTGGCGATTTGCGTAGGGCCTTTCCCTTCAACACAGAGGCTGAATATCCTCTGAACAACCGGTGCCACGTCCTCGTCGGGGACGATTTTGCTCTTGGGGTTATTTTCATCCTTTTTGTATCCATAAGGCGCTCTGGTCGCCACACGCTCGCCCCGTTCAGCTTTGGATTTGACGACCGCACGGATTTTCCGGCTGGTATCTTTGGCATAGAAATCGTTAAATAAATTCACGAACGGGGTAAAATCTGAAATGGACCCCAAAGTCAAGACACGATTTTTTAAATTCAAAGCGACACAGGGGTGGGTATAGTGTTAACATAAAAACCTTTCTGACTGAATGTTGCGATAAGACAAAATGGTGCAATTATACATA
>JAQVLN010000025.1 GCA_028704155.1 Desulfitobacteriaceae bacterium | reverse complement strand
AAGTTTGCCGCCGGCTTCCTTCAGATTCCACCTCGCGGTGGACACCCTTGCCTTTAGCTATGTGCTTGGCACTATCAGCCCGCACTAGGGACTTTCACCCATTAGACTGCGCCCATGCCGGGCGCACGAAGACGCATCCATAAGCCTGTCAGGCTTATGGATCATGTCTGAAGCAGACTCTTCATCTATAATATTAATGTTCCGATAACGTGACATCCCTGTACCTGCAGGTATTAGTTTACCAATGATCACATTTTCTTTTAATCCAAGTAAAGGATCCACCTTGCCCTTGATAGCGGCTTCAGTCAAAACTCGGGTTGTTTCCTGGAACGATGCAGCCGATAAGAAAGAATCGGTTGCCAGGGATGCCTTCGTAATGCCCATAAGCACCGGATGGGCAACTGCAGGTTCACCGCCATGTTCAATGGTAAAGGCATTTTTCTCCTGGAATTCAAAAATATCAACCAGACCGCCAGGCAGGAAACCTTCTACATCACCGGCTTCATCAACTTTTACCTTACGCAGCATTTGACGGACCATAACTTCGATATGTTTATCATTTATATCCACACCTTGCAGGCGATAGACTTTCTGTACCTCGGCCAGCAGATAAACCTGAACACCTCGCATACCTTTAACTTTCAGCATATCATGAGGATTAACACTTCCTTCGGTCAACTCATCACCTGCCATAACCTGCATGCCATCTTTGATTTTCAAACGTGAACCAAATGGAATCGGATAAGCTACACGTTCTTCATTCTCGCCGGTTAGTTCAACTTCCCGACGTCCTTTTACTTCGCCAATTGAGGCTATTCCGTTAATTTCAGCGATGATCGCCTGGCCCTTTGGTTTTCTGGCCTCAAAGAGTTCCTCAACCCTGGGCAAACCTTGAGTGATATCGTCGCCGGCAACACCCCCGGTATGAAACGTCCGCATAGTCAGCTGTGTTCCTGGTTCACCAATTGATTGTGCAGCAATAATCCCTACTGCTTCACCCAATTCAACTTGATGTCCGGTAGCCATATTACGACCGTAACACTTAATACATACGCCATGCTTGGTTTTACAAGTCAAAACAGAACGGATAACTACCGTATCATAAACAGCTGCTATTACAGCGGCCTGTTCTTCAGTGATCTCACGATCCTTAGTAGCAAGTATTTCCCCCGTTTCAGGGTGTTTTAAATCTTCAAGCAGGAAACGGCCTACTAAACGTTCTTCAAGCTTCTCAATAATTTCCGGACCATCCTTAACGTCATCAACCTGGATACCCATCATTGTTCCGCAATCCTCATTGCGAACTATAACATCCTGAGAAACATCCACCAAACGCCTGGTTAAATAACCGGAGTCAGCAGTCCGTAATGCCGTATCTGCCAAACCTTTCCGGGCACCGTGAGAAGAAATAAAATACTCCAATACTGTCAAGCCTTCACGGAAATTGGCTTTAATCGGCAACTCAATTGTTCGTCCGGATGGGTCTGCCATTAAGCCACGCATTCCGGCCAACTGCCGCAACTGCTGGATGTTACCGCGCGCTCCCGAAGTAGCCATCATATAAACCGGATTAAATTTATTTAAATTGTCCATTAAAGATTTGGTTACTTTATCAGTAGCTTTGGTCCAGGTATCAATAACCAGGTTATAACGTTCCTCATCAGTAATTAAGCCACGGCGAAATTGTTGTTCAGTTTTAGTTACCATGTCATCAGCTTCTTTGAGAATATGTGTCTTTTTCTCCGGAACCTGGATGTCTGCAAGACCAACAGTAATGCCTGCCTGAGTAGAAAACTTGAAGCCAAGGGTTTTGATTCCATCCAGTAAAGAGGCTGTTTCAGCATATCCACCCAAACGATAGGTCTTGGCTACAATACTTCCCAGGTTTTTTTTACCTACTACTTCATTTACGAAACCAACAACAGAAGGAATAACAGTGTTAAAGATAAGCCTGCCAACTGTTGTTTCTATCAGTTCGCCATTATGACGGACTTTTATTCTGGCCTGGAGATGGACATTCCCGGAATCATATGCCAAGGTCGCTTCATCAATATCTTTGAAAAGCTTGCCTTCACCATAAGCTCCCTGACGTTCCACAGTCAAATAATATGCCCCTAAAACCATATCCTGAGTGGGCGAGGCAACCGGACGCCCATCTTTAGGATTAAGAATATTGTGAGCCGAAAGCATCAAAAGCCGGGCTTCCGCCTGAGCCTCAGCCGAAAGCGGCACATGGACAGCCATTTGGTCTCCATCAAAATCGGCATTATAAGCAGTACAAACCAAAGGATGAATTTGCAAAGCTTTCCCTTCAACCAGAATAGGTTCGAAGGCCTGGATACCAAGACGGTGCAATGTCGGTGCCCGATTAAGAAGTACTGGATGATCAGATATAACTTCCTCCAAAACATCCCATACCTCTGGTCGCACCCGTTCAACCATCCGCTTGGCACTCTTGATATTATGGGCATGGCCTTCATTAACAAGCTTCTTCATTACAAAAGGTTTGAATAATTCCAAAGCCATTTCTTTAGGCAGGCCACACTGGTGGAGTTTAAGATTTGGGCCAACCACAATAACTGAACGCCCAGAATAATCAACCCGTTTACCCAAAAGGTTCTGACGGAAACGACCTTGTTTTCCCTTGAGCATATCGCTTAAGGATTTTAGGGGTCGGTTTCCAGGTCCGGTTACCGGTCTTCCCCTACGCCCATTATCAATTAAGGCATCAACAGCCTCCTGAAGCATACGCTTTTCGTTACGTACAATAATATCAGGCGCTCCCAGATCAAGCAAACGTTTTAAGCGATTATTACGATTGATCACCCTTCTGTAAAGATCATTAAGGTCGGAAGTAGCAAACCTTCCTCCATCGAGCTGTACCATTGGCCTGAGTTCCGGTGGAATTACAGGCACAACATCAAGGATCATCCAGCTGGGTGTGTTACCGGATTGTTTGAAAGCTTCAACTACTTCCAAACGGCGAATGGCCCGGATTTTCCTCTGCCCTGACACTTCTTTTAGTTCCAGACGCAGTTCTTCATTAAGTTTATCAAGATCCAGTTCATCCAGTAACTCCTTAATTGCTTCCGCTCCCATAGCGGCCCGGAAACGATTTTCATATTTGTCACGGTATTCACGATATTCGGTTTCGGTAAGTAATTGTTTTTTCATGAGCGAAGTATCCCCAGGCTCAGTTACTATATAAGAAACGAAATATAACACTTTTTCCAGGACCCTGGGTGACATATCCAGAATAAGCCCCATCCTGCTGGGAATTCCTTTAAAATACCAAATATGTGACACCGGTGCGGCAAGTTCTATATGACCCATCCGCTCCCGTCTGACTTTAGAGCGAGTTACTTCAACACCGCAACGGTCACAAATAATTCCTTTATAACGAACCCGTTTATACTTTCCGCAATGGCATTCCCAGTCGCGGGTAGGACCAAAAATCTTTTCACAGAATAATCCTTCCCGTTCCGGTTTAAGGGTTCGATAGTTAATGGTTTCGGGTTTTTTAACTTCTCCGAAAGACCAATCACGAATCATTACAGAAGAGGCAATACCAATACGCATACGATCAAAGTTGTTGACGTCTAGCAAGAGTTTCTCTCCTTTCGCCTTCGGGATTAAGCAAGGACCTTCTAGTCATTTTTTATATACAGATCATCTTCAGCTTTCGAAAGATTTTTTTCTTCATTCTCAGAGTTTTCATCAACTGTTTCGATTACTTCTTCCGGCATTTGCTCATCATGAAGATCAATTCCTAATTCCTTGGCAGTTGCGGTAATATCCTCATCAATTTCCCTGATCTCAATTTCCTTGTCATCCTCTGAAAGCACCTGAACATTTAAACATAAACTTTGCAATTCCTTGATTAAAACCTTGAATGATTCAGGCACCCCTGGTTCGGGGATATTTTCTCCTTTGACAATGGCTTCATAAGTTTTTACCCGCCCGACTACATCGTCAGACTTGACTGTAAGAATTTCCTGTAAGGTATAGGCTGCGCCGTAAGCTTCCAGTGCCCATACCTCCATTTCTCCAAAGCGTTGTCCGCCGAACTGAGCCTTACCGCCCAAAGGCTGCTGGGTCACCAAGGAATACGGTCCTGTCGAACGGGCATGTATCTTGTCATCAACAAGGTGATGCAATTTCAAAACATACATATATCCAACAGTAATTTCACTGTCAAAGGATTCCCCCGTTCGTCCGTCATAAAGAATAGTTTTCCCATTATGAGGTAAACCGGCCTTTACCAAAGTTTCGAAAACATCATCTTCACGGGCTCCGTCAAAAACCGGAGTAGCTATTCGAATACCTAAAAATTTCGCAGCCCAGCCCAAATGTGTCTCTAAAACCTGGCCGATATTCATTCTTGAGGGAACACCCAAAGGATTCAGCACAATTTCAATTGGAGTACCGTCCGGCATAAAGGGCATGTCTTCCTGACGCATAATCCGGGAAATAACACCCTTATTACCATGTCGACCGGCCATTTTATCTCCAACCGAGATTTTACGTTTTTGAGCAATATATACTCGTACAAGTTCATTCACTCCCGGAGATAGTTCATCTCCATTCTCCCGGGTAAACACCTTGACATCGACTATCTTACCAGCTTCGCCATGCGGTACACGCAAGGAAGTATCCCGTACTTCTCTGGCTTTCTCACCGAAAATAGCCCTCAACAAGCGTTCCTCGGCAGTTAATTCTGTTTCACCTTTAGGTGTAACTTTACCAACCAAGATATCTCCCGGACGCACCTCGGCACCAACACGGATAATCCCCCGCTCATCCAAATCTTTAAGAACATCTTCCCCTACATTGGGGATATCCCGGGTAATCTCTTCAGGGCCAAGTTTAGTATCTCTTGCATCAGATTCATATTCTTCAATATGAATTGAAGTATAATAATCTTCCCTGATCAGTTTTTCACTAATCAGGATAGCATCTTCGTAGTTATAACCTTCCCACGTCATAAAGGCGACCAGGACATTTCGCCCTAAGGCCAATTCGCCATGATCAGTTGACGGACCGTCAGCAATAATTTGTCCGGCTTCAACCCGTTCGCCTTTCTTCACAATCGGCTTCTGATTAATGCAAGTACCTTGATTGGAACGGGAATATTTTAAAAGTTTGTATCTTCCCAATGAAGTATCATCATGACGAATAACAATCTGATCGGCTGTTGATCTTTCTACAATACCACTCTTTTTGGCTATAGCGCACACCCCGGAATCCTTGGCAGTTTTATACTCCATCCCAGTGCCCACATAAGGAGATTCTGTCTTTAACAAGGGCACTGCCTGACGCTGCATATTGGAACCCATTAAGGCCCGGTTAGCATCATCATGTTCTAAAAATGGAATCAAGGCTGTAGCAATAGAAACCATCTGCTTGGGTGAGACATCCATACAATCGATGCGATTAGGTGCAACCAAAACAAAATCCGGCCCATGTCTGGCATCGATTTTTTTACCTAAAAAATTACCTTCAGTATCTATTGGTGTATTAGCCTGAGCGACAATATATTTTTCTTCTTCATCAGCTGTCAGGTAACAAATCTCATCAGTAACCCTGCCGACTTCCTTATCTACAATCCGATATGGAGCCTCAATAAAGCCATACTCATTAATACGACCAAAGGTACTCAAAGACCCAATCAAACCAATGTTCGGACCTTCAGGAGTCTCAACCGGACACATCCGTCCATAATGGGAAAAGTGAACATCCCGGACCTCAAACCCTGCCCGTTCCCGGCTCAAACCCCCCGGCCCTAAAGCACTCAGACGCCGTTTATGTGTAAGCTCAGCCAAAGGATTAGTTTGATCCATAAACTGGGATAGTTGACTGCTGCCAAAAAATTCCTTTATAGCCGCAACTACCGGACGAATATTAATCAGGACCTGCGGGGTAATAACATCAACATCCTGAATCGTCATCCTTTCCCGGACGACCCGTTCCATCCGCGACAAGCCAATGCGGAATTGATTTTGCAGCAATTCTCCAACAGAACGCAGACGACGGTTACCAAGATGATCGATATCATCTTTACTTCCTTCCCCGCCCATTAACAATAGCATGTGCTGCATACTGGCTATGATATCTTCCTTGGTAAGATAACGAATATCCATAGAAATATCCAAATCAAGTTTTTTATTTAATTTATAACGTCCGACCCTGGCTAAATCATAACGTTTGGCATCAAAAAACAAAGCTTCCAATAAGGAACGTGCACTGTCTACAGTCGGTGGCTCCCCCGGCCGAAGACGCTTGTAAATCTCCACCAAAGCTTCTTCGACAGATTCAGAATTATCTCTTTCCAAGGTAATCTTTATATATTCGTTATCATTGAATAACTCCATAATCTGACCGTTTGAAGAATACCCCAAAGCTCTGATTAAAACGGTTGCCGGTAATTTCCGGGTCCTGTCAACCCGGACAAATAAATTATCGTTAAGGTCACTTTCGAATTCCAGCCAGGCGCCCCGATTAGGTATGATAGTTGCTCCAAAAAGCTTTTTGCCGCTGGGATCAATACTTTCATTGTAATAAACCCCCGGTGAGCGGACTAGCTGACTGACAATAACCCTTTCGGCACCGTTAATAATAAACGTTCCTTTGTCAGTCATTAGCGGAAAATCACCCATAAAAACTTCTTGTTCCTTGACCTCGCCTGTTTCCTTATTAATGAGGCGGACTTTAACCCGTAAAGGTGCAGCATAAGTTACATCACGTTCCTTACACTCTTCCACCTCATACTTGGGATCACCCAAATTATAATCGATAAATTCCAAAACCAAATTGCCTGTAAAATCCTGAATTGGGGAAATATCACGAAACATTTCGCGTAAACCCTCTTCAAGAAACCAGCGATAAGAGTTTTGCTGGATCTCAATTAAATTTGGCATACTGAGAACTTCCCGTATTCTGGAATAACTCCAGCGTTCCTGTGTCCCAACCTTAATAGGATAGAACATTATTGCTTCACCTCTCAAGTATGATTCCTCTCCTCGAGGTAAAAATATCTATAGAAAACTTGATTTACACCAAAGTCCTCAAAACGAGAATGGAAACCTTGGTTGCACTTATGCTTAATCAAGATTTAAACTTTTCAGACAGTGTAACATAAACAGCCAAAAGCAAGGCCTTTTCACACAAAACCTCGCTTTAACTGTTTTATGGAGCTCTCATAGAGATGCACACATTCAAATTATTATCTCCTCAGTACCTTTACCTTATACTAAAAGATCTGCCAAAGGTGAATTGAAATGGTTATTTACGGCAGATTATTCCACAGTAACAATTATTAATTGTATCAAAGTTATACTTGATAGTCAAGAAAAAACTATATTTTTTTTAATTTTTTTGATATTTTATTTGCATAAATCTAAATAGTAAAAATATAAATAAAAGACAAATTATTTACCTCTAAGCCATCAGAGATCAAGAGTAAATAACTTGTCTTATTAATTGCTTTAAAAAAGAAGGGATCAGATTATTTTACTTCTACACTTGCGCCGGCTTCTTCAAATTTGGCTTTGAGTGCATCTGCTTCATCCTTAGCAACTTTTTCCTTAACTGCCTTAGGTGCATTATCAACTAATTCTTTTGCTTCTTTGAGACCTAAACCCGTAACTTCCCGAACTAGCTTAATAACATTGATTTTAGCGGCTCCAGGAGACATCAAAACAATATCAAACTCGGTCTTCTCCTCTGCAGCAGCGCCAGCAGCAGCCGGAGCAGCAGTAGCAGCAGCGGCAACCGGAGCAGCAGCGCTAACGCCAAATTCTTCTTCAAAAGCTTTTACCAGTTCGGATAATTCAAGAACAGTTAATCCCTTCACCGCTTCTAAAATTTCATTTATTTTGGACATTATATGTTTCCTCCTTAAATATCGAAATTAAGATATAAAAAACTATTTTAGAATTCAGAATACCGGTTCCCTTATTGTGCTACTTTAAGCTTACGCAATTCTTCCAAAACATAGCCAAATTTGCGTATCGGTCCTTGAAGAACGTTGGCCATTCCGGAAACAGGAGCCTGTATTCCTCGTAAAACCATGGCTAAAAGTACAAGGCGTGACGGCAGAGCAGCCAAAGCTTTAACTTCTTCCGGACTAATAACCCTACCTTCCAGAATCCCGGCTTTTACTTTTAAAGATTTATTCTTCTTGGCAAAATCACTGAGAATCTTGGCTGGAGTTACTGGGTCTATACAGAAAGCCACTGCTGTGGGGCCTTCAAGATAAACATCCAGCCCCTGTATGCCAATCTCATTCGCTGCCCGTTGGACCATTGTATTCTTTAAAACCTGATATTCCACTCCCGCTTGCCGCAATTCTACCCGTAATTTTGTCACTTCAGCCACTGTTAAGCCACGGTAATCAGCTAAAATAATTCCTGCCGATTGCTGTAATTTTTCTTTAATTTCGGCAACGACTTTACCTTTTTGTTCAATATTGAGCATTACTGTCCACCTCCCTTCAAGATTGCTAACTAAATCCCCCTCAATTTCAAACCATCGGCTCGACAACATGCCTTGCAAACCAACAAAACCTCTGCTGTCGCAGAGGTAAAGAACGCCAAACAAAATAGGTTTGGTAAAACTTTTCCAACCTCGGCAGGATATTAAGCACTACGCCCCTGCTATCTACAGCGGAATAATCTAATTTTATGAGAAAAACATCTAACAGGTACTTAAAAAAGTATTGTTTAAAGTACTTTTAAGGGATTAATCCGTATACCGGGCCCCATCGTTGAGCAGAGTGTAACACTTTTTATGAACTGACCCTTGACAGCAGCCGGTCTGGACTTGACAATAATTCCAGCTAAGGTCTCAAAGTTTTCGAGCAATTTACTATCATCAAAAGAAACCTTTCCAATCGGGGCATGAATAATACCAGCCTTATCTGCACGGTATTCAATCTTACCGGCTTTGATCTCTTTAATAGCTCTGGTTACCTCAAAAGTAACGGTTCCGGTTTTCGGGTTAGGCATAAGTCCTTTAGGTCCCAAAACACGACCTAACTTTCCAACCAGGCCCATCATATCCGGAGTGGCTACAACAACATCAAAATCAAACCAACCTTGCTCAATCTTAGCAACCATATCTTCAGCTCCGACAAAATCGGCTCCGCCAACTTCGGCTTCTTTAGCTTTTTCTCCTTTGGCAAAAACCAAAACCGATCTGGTTTTCCCGGTTCCATTCGGGAGTACTACAGCACCCCGAATTTGCTGATCAGCATGACGAGTGTCAATTCCCAGCTTAAATGCTACTTCAACTGTCTCATCAAACTTGGCCTTGGAAATCTTCTTAACAATTGCCATTGCTTCAGCAGGTTCATGTAGAGTGTGGCGATCATAGGCCTTGAGGGCCTCCAGATAATTTTTACCTACTTTGGCCATTCCTTAACCTCCTTGTGGTAATATGGGCTAAGCCCTCCCACATTTTTATTCACTACTCGGCAATTTCAATACCCATGCTCCGGGCGGTACCTTCTACCATGCGAATAGCAGCTTCCACGCTAGCCGCATTCAAATCTTTCATTTTAAGTTCGGCTATTTCCCGAACTTTTGCCTTATCTACTTTACCAACTTTTTTATGGTTAGGTTCCGGTGATCCGGAAGCAATATTAAGCGCTTTTTTAAGTAAAATTGATGCTGGTGGGGTCTTTGTTATAAATGTGAATGAGCGATCTTCAAATACTGTGATCTCAACCGGGATAATTAAACCTATTTGATCCTTCGTGCGCTCATTATACTCCTTGCAGAAAGCCATGATATTAACGCCCTGTTGTCCTAAGGCCGGACCAACCGGAGGTGCCGGTGTTGCTTTGCCTGCATTAATTGCTAATTTGACCAATCCAACAACTTTCTTTGCCATTGTTTTACACCTCCTTGTCAGGATAATCTTTATATCTGCTAGTCGAGTTTTTCGACTTGTGCAAATTCCAACTCAATCGGTGTTTCCCTGCCAAACATCGATACATTAACCCGCAATTTGCCCTTGTCTTCCATTATCTGCCGGACAACCCCAATAAAATCTTTAAAAGGCCCTGTAATAACTCTTACACTTTGATTAACGGAAAAGTCAACAACAGTACGCTTTTCTTCTAATCCCATCTGCCGCAGAATAGCAACAACTTCACTTTCTAATAATGGAATGGGTTTAGCACCAGTTCCCACGAAACCGGTTACCCCAGGTGTATTGCGTACAACATACCAGGAATCATCCGTCATATTCATTTCAACAAGTACATATCCAGGAAAAACCTTACGTTTGGCAACCTTTTTCTTCCCATTCTTATATTCTATCTCGTCTTCCATCGGAACCAAAACACGAAAGATCTTATCCTCCATGTTCATAGATTCAACTCGTTTTTCAAGATTCGTCTTCACCTTATTCTCATAACCGGAATACGTATGAATGACATACCAGTTTTTCATCTCCATTTTAACCAGGAATCCCCCAAACAGGATTCCAACCTCCCCGCGCGGAATATTTAGCCAGTTAGGATTTTAACTAAAATCCAACTCAACCCACTATCGACAATCCAGATCAGGAAGGCAACAATTACTACGGCTACAAACACAACCCCAGTGTAGGTAATTAATTGCTGTCGATTTGGCCATTGAACCTTTTTGAGTTCACTCCAAACTCCCCGGAAAAACTCCGATGTCTTTTTAGCATGTTTCTGGGTATTAGCCGACTTCTTAACTACACCCATCACTTCACATCCTCATACGTCATCAATGCCTTCAGATATCTGACAACGTTTCTATTTTGTTTCTTTGTGGGAAGTATGGGACTTGCAAAATTTACAATACTTTTTAATTTCCAAACGATCGGGATTGTTTTTTTTATTTTTTATCGAAGCGTAGTTACGGTTTTTGCACTCCGCACACGCTAGGATGATGCCAACTCGCATTAAATGAACACCTCCCTGACCTTGAGCATATCACTGATTCAATTCAGCGCTCATAATAATTTATCATAATATGTATTTCATGTCAAGGAAGTTCCCTTTCGGTATATTTCCTTACCGGAAATAAAAAAGGACAGTCAAACTGTCTTAATTTACTTTGGTTGCGGGGGATGGATTTGAACCACCGACCTTCGGGTTATGAGCCCGACGAGCTACCACTGCTCCACCCCGCGATAAATTTGAAAATATAATTTTAAATACTGCTTCCTACAAGGATTTAAGTTAAAATGGTGGGCAGGGATGGATTCGAACCATCGTACCTCTCGGAACAGATTTACAGTCTGCCGCCTTTAACCACTCGGCCACCTACCCACAAAAATGTGGAGCCGACGATGGGACTCGAACCCGCAACCTGCTGATTACAAATCAGCTGCTCTGCCAATTGAGCTACATCGGCTTGAATACTAAATTAGTATATCACATCCGAATTATAATTACAACATTATAACTTTATGTGTTTATTAATTATCTCGATTTAATTATCTCGACGTTCTAAATACCTCTCCAGTTTTCTTTTTACCCTCTGCAAAGCATTGTCAATTGACTTTACATGGCGCCTAAGATCAACGGCTATTTCCTGATAAGACTTACCTTCCAGGTATGCCATTAGTACTCTCCATTCTAATGTGCTTAGGATTTCACCCATTTTTTCCTCAATGTCGTCAAATTCCTCACGGCTGATAATTAATTCTTCCGGATCTGTTATTTTTGTTCCGGAAATAATATCTAAAAGTGTACGGTCTGAATCCTCATCATAGATTGGCTTATTTAAAGACACATAAGAATTGAGTGGAATATGTTTTTGACGAGTTGCTGTTTTTATAGCTGTGATAATCTGCCTGGTGATACATAACTCGGCAAAAGCACGAAAGGAAGAAAGCTTATCTCCTCTAAAATCCCTTATCGCTTTATATAAACCAATCATTCCTTCCTGAATTATGTCTTCACGGTCAGCTCCAATCAAAAAATAAGAGCGGGCTTTTGCCCTTACAAAATTCTTATATTTATTTATCAAACGTTCAAGCGATGTAGCATCGCCCTCTTTAGCCAGCTCGACAACCTCTTCGTCAATAATAACTTCGGCTATTTCACACCCTGCCGGCATCTCGGGTTGGGCGCTAAGGCTCAAACTGATCCCCCCTGTCTCATGGTGATCAAATTCTCAAATCTTATGTCTTTGTCCACAACTATGCCTATTATACTCGACCTCAAAGAAAAGCGTCAAGGTGAAGTTTTCAGTCCTTTTCTTTGCCGTACAATTTCGTAAAGTAAAATAGACCCTGCGACACTGGCATTTAAAGAAGAAATTTCTCCATACATAGGCAAACTAATAATTTCATCACAAGTTTCCCTGACTAAACGGCTTAGCCCCTTCCCCTCTGCACCTATAACCAAAACACGCGGTCCCCTGAGATCAACCTTAAATGCTTCTGACCCCCCAGCATCTGCTCCTGAAATCCAACAACCCTCTTTCTTAAGCTGTTTTAGAGCCTGAACCAGGTTACTGACACGGGCAACCTTGACATATTCCACCGCACCGGCTGAAGCTTTTGCTACAATACCTGTCAGCGCAACGCTGCGTCGTTTAGGTATCACAACTCCATGAGCACCAACTACATTTACAGTCCGTAACATAGCCCCCAAATTATGCGGATCTTCTATCTCATCCAAAGCTAAAATTAAAGGATCTTCCTTCTTTTCGCAAGCCAAATTAAGAATATCCTCCAGGCTGGAATATTCACGCGCCGCAATATAAGCCAGAACTCCCTGATGTACACCCTGTCTACTTAATCTATCCAAAGTAATACGATCAACAAATTGATATGGTATCCCTCGTTGTTTCAGTAAAGCTATTGTATCCTGATTACGTCTATTTGGGCTATCCATTAGGAACAATATTTTATTGACTGGTTTTCCATTCTTTAGCAGCTCATTTACTGGATTCCGGCCATAAACAATTTCCTCATTCAATTCTTTCACTTCCTTTAAGGATATTGCTCAGACTGTTCTGTTGCAAGTCGCAAATTTCGGCAAGATTCCAAAATCTTAGTAACAGATTCTACGACATCTTTAACTGTTACTTGAAAATCAAGTAATTTGGGCAGGTAATTCGGTAGATTTTCACGCAAAAACCCGATTATTTCCTGATCGGAAAGTAATTCATTGACAAGATCGCTGGTTCTATTTGTTTCGGCTGTAAAAACAGGAATTATCTTGCAATTAAGAGTACGGGCAACTTCAAGCTCAGCTTTGGTTATTGTTTCCCCATCAAATACAAGAACAATCTGGGTTGAGCTAAGAAGCCGCAAACGCCATTTTTTTAACAGAGGTAACAAGATATAACTATCAGAGATACCGGGATCAGCTGCATAAGGATTAGGAAAAACGCGCAAACGAGTATTCAGATCAATTTTGTTATTAATACATTCTTCCATAAAAGCACATACTACATTATTGCTGATACCTGCGGCCTGGCCACTTATCAGGATTAAATCCTGCTGAGAAGCCAGCTCTTTCCCTAATTCTTTGGCAAATTCATTCTCCCTTATTTCCAGGGAACCAATGACATAAACGGTTTTACCTCTTGATTTTTGCCCAATTAACGAAAGAATCTCTTCCAATTCACTCCACTGGTCAATTAAAACACAGGAGAGCCCCAGACGTTTAAGGTTATTACACCATAAATCCTGTCTCTGTCTTTTTTGCAGATTTGTTTCTTTTTTGAGAATCATAAAATGCTGTTGGGTAGCTTTACCAGCCAGACGCCTTGCTTCAACCATAATATTGTTCAAATCAGGATCCCTATAACTATAACCAACAAACAAAAAGGTTTTCCACAATAAATCGTTCTTTAGCCGTACTGTTGTCGCCGGACGATTAATAAAGAAATCCTCATAATCTTCCTGGGTAATTACAATTTCTTCGTGAGTGGAGTTATCAATACAGCCATGCATTTTAATTATTTCAACTTGATATTCCGATACTTTTCGAGTTATATCCTTATCATTTACTTTAACATCTATTGGGAATTCCCCAAACGCGCGTTCCAGAAAGGTATCGTAATTTGTAGTCCAGATCGTCGAAACATTAATTAGCCTAAGAAGATGGTGATATTCATTCAAAGTATATTTTTTAGTCAGTGATCCAGTAATCTGGTTGATCAAAGGCCCACGGTTACCTACATGAAAATTTACAATATATTGAGAAATAAGAGCCAGATTATCAGTATCATTATTTGGGGTTATCCCCAGTTCGGCAGCCAATGGCTTAAGCAAAGCATACCAATCAGTCCCACAAGACGGCTGGGAAATACCGGTACCAATAAATATTGCTGCGCGGTTTTGATACAAGGCTTCGGAAAATTTATTGATCAGCAAGTTCTTGTCCATTTCTTTGACGCCCTCATCAATGATATTATTCTGCTACTTCTCTTAGTATTTCTAAGGCCTTCTTTTTTATGATGACTTTACCTTTGCAATTTTCGTTTTGCAATTCATTTTCTGGACAATAACCTAAAACTCTACAATTTGGGCCGGCATCATTAAATAAATCGGGAGCAGCTTGCTTGCATATCGCCAGCATCTTATTTGCCAAGTCCCGGATTTCCGTTTGGGCATTTCTACAACAACGAATGGCAAACCAGTCTGTTAATGCATGGGCATTCATACCAATAAGAGCCCTGAACGCCGTAGCCTGCGGTTTTAAATAACGTAGTTCTTCCTCAGAAAGACCGTCTTCGATCCCTTTTTGATACCAGCCCTCAATCATACTCATAATCCGGTCGGCATCAAGGTTAATGTAAACATTTGCCTCTCCCTCGGGCAAATATTTTTCTATTGAGTTCCCATCTTCCATAATAATTGAATTAACAGGTAAAGGGTACCTGTAACCGGTTTTTTCAATGCGTTTGGGAATAACCATTTCGAATAATCTTTTTCCGGCCTTATCTGCTCTTCCGGTTTTAATCATATAAGAGGCTAACCTTTTTCTGACAAGCTGAACCTCTGTAACCCTCGAATAACCTTCTATGCCGAAAATGAAAAAATCAAATTCAATCACCGCTTTGTGTCCGCTTTCAACAATTTTTCTTACCAGTTCACGAGAATAAGGCGTTGCTGTAATGTCTTCAAGCGACCTTTCTGACTTGATAAAGCGGGCTGCAATATCAGTATAGATTTTCCCGCCACCGGCAATCAACTCTACTTTACCTTCTCCAACGTATCTTTTCTTCATCTTTTCGGCCCCCACCTAAAATTCTTCAGGATTAACCTTTTCTGACACAACAAATTTTACAAATATAATTGCATTATAACATAACTGTCCGAAGCTTGATAAGGAGCAGGCTCCCGACCGGCTCCTTATCGATATATTTCAGTAATTTTGTATATCTTGAAGGATCTGATCTACCTGGGCAAAAGCCCAGTACATCCGTTCAGATCTGCCTTCCAACTGCCAATATCCTACCAAGCACTCAAAAGCTGTCGCATAACGATAAGTTGTCACATCAACATTCCTGGGACAACTTCCCTTGGCATTTCTACCCCGCAGCACAACCTGCTGTTCAACGTCATTTAACTCCGGCATCAGCCTGTGCAGGATCTGAGCTTGGGCACCAGCCTGAACATAGCCTATCGCCGCCTTATGGAGTTCACCAACTTTTTTGTAGCCAAGGTCAAGTAAATGCTTCCTTACCCAGAACTCATAAACCGCATCTCCCAAATAAGCCAGCGTCAGGGCATTTATCTCCTGCCAACATTTATTAATTTGATTTGACAGCTTAACACACCTTTCCTCTCATCCAGACTTGTTTTTTAACCGCCAATTTGTCCCCTGAGGGGTATCTTCAATAACAATATTTATTTCTTTTAAAGCATCACGTATAAAATCTGCAGTTTCCCAATCTTTCTTTTTGCGGGAACGATTCCTCACCTCAACCAATACATCCATAACAGAAGCTAAAATTCCGTCGTCAGCCTCAGCCTGAGCCGCTAATGAGGCAGGATTTGCCAGATCAAAGCCCAGTACTCCTCCAAGTTCCAGCAATGTTTGCCGGGCAATAAGTAAACCATTGACATCCGGTTCCTTAGCTCCCAAATTTGAGTTAATAACTTTTGCCAATTCGAAAAGGCTTGCATAGGCCAAAGATGAATTAAAATCATCATCCATAGCTTCCACAAAATCTCCACGTGCCTGATTGGCAGCCTGGATTAAAACACTGTCTTTAACCTTATTCTCTCCGTTTAAGTCTGAATCTGTTTTATTTAATCTGTTCAGAGCCTCGCTAACTAACCTGACACTCGTTTGCAGCCTTGCCAGCGCTTTTTGGGCCTCAGCCAGTTTGTGATCATCAAAATCCAGTAAACTGCGGTAATGTGTACTGAGTAGATAAAAACGCAGAACTTCACCGGGGAAATGCTGTAATAACTCCCTGACGGTAAAAAAATTCCCTAATGATTTAGACATTTTTTCCTGGTTAACAGTTAAAAAAGCAGTATGTATCCAGTAATGGGCAAATTTTCTTCCGCGCAGATACCCTTCGGATTGAGCGATTTCATTTTCATGATGTGGAAATACTAAATCTCCACCGCCACCATGAATATCAAATCCAGCTCCCAAATATTTAAGAGACATTGCAGTACATTCAATATGCCAACCGGGACGTCCCATTCCCCAAGGACTCTCCCAGGCAGGCTCTTCCGGTTTTGCGGCTTTCCATAAGGCAAAATCCATAGGATGGCGCTTACGTTCATCAACCTCCACTCGGGCTCCGGCCTGCATATCCTCCAGGTTTCTGCCGGACAATTTACCGTACCCGCGAAAACGGTTAACCGCAAAATAGACATCTCCGTTAACAACATAAGCCAAGTTTGCATCCAGCAAACCCTGGATTATTTTTAGGATCTCATCAATATGCTCACTTGCTTTAGGATGTACTGTTGCCGGAAGGATATTTAATGCTTTGGCATCTGTAAAGTATTCGTCAATATATTTATTAGCAAAGGCCAAAGCCTCCACGCCTTCTTCCCGGGCTAGTTTGATTATTTTATCGTCAACATCGGTAAAATTCTGTACATAATTGACATCAAAGCCTTTATATGCAAAATATCGACGAATCATATCAAAGGCAACCAGCATCCGGGCATTGCCCAAATGAAAAAAATTGTAAGTAGTTGGCCCGCAGGCATAAATCCCAACTTTTCCGCTTTGCTGTGGAATAAACTCCTCCTTTTGCCTGGTCATTGTATTGTATAGTCTCAGTGACATTTGTTCCATCCCCCATTTCTTTTAAACAACATTCTTGATAATTTACACGCTTATCGATCATTTAATCTCTAAAAAACAATATTCCAACACTAATTAAAAGGAACTCTTCATCCAGAGACGAAGAATTCCGCAGTTCCACCCTGTTCCAACTCCAAACCTTAACGTAGTTATTACGAATTGAAATACTTTATTTTCTTCCAACCTGCTCCGGAAGGCACTTCCATAAGTTATTTGGGACATCTTCCATCATCATGTCTCGCTAAATAAAATTAGCTTTTGTTCTCTTTCCCCTCCTCACATTTTCCTATAGAATTGTGCTTTATTATATGGAATAGCAAAACTTATGTCAATCCCTCAACCAAGCTGCACCGGTTTCCAATCTTTTAAGAGTATTTTCTTTACCCAATAAAGCAATTATATTGTTAAGTTCCGGGCCATGCATTTGTCCTGTTAAAGCAATCCGCACGGGCATAAAGACCAGTTTCCCGCCCACCTTCAGTTCCTTAGTAATTTGTTTCATGATAAGTTTTGCCGAATCAGCAGTAATAGTTTCTGTTTCAATTATCCTTTGTTTAAAAAGATTTAAAACTGCAGGTACCTGTTCACCCCGAAGCATTTGTCGGGCTTCCTCATCCGGTTCCTGGACATCGCTGCCATGAACATAATGAACAAAATCAGAGACTTCTGAAACACAGGAAAGGTGATCGATTACTGTCGCCACAAAGTTAAGCAGCCATTGCCTTTGTGCTGAATTTAATTCACCTGTCAAAACCCCCATTTCACGCAAATACGGCAAGGCTAATTCGGCAATACGTTCTCTGGAAGCAAGTTTTAAATAATGAGCATTTATCCACTTTAATTTGTTAAGATCAAAGACAGCCGGGCTTTTAGACACTCTTTCCAGGGAAAAGATTTCGGATAATTCCGTCATGCTAAAGAATTCCTGTTCTCCTGGCGGTGACCAGCCCAAAAGCACGATAAAGTTTACAACAGCCTCAGGTAAATAGCCTTTAGCCCGGTAATCTATTACTGCCGTGTCCCCGTCCCGTTTACTCATTTTCTTTCCCTCAGTGTTTAATATAAGGGAGATATGAGCAAAATGCGGCGACTGCAGCCCAAGCGCCTGGTAAATCAACACTTGACGCGGTGTATTTGAAAGGTGTTCTTCACCACGTACAACATGACTGATTTTCATAGTTGTATCATCAACTACAACAGCAAAATTATAGGTAGGTATACCGTCTGACTTAACAATAACATAATCTCCAATGCCATCACTATCAAAGATTATATCTCCCCGGACCAGATCTTTAATATGAATTTGTTTTCCCTCAGGTACCCGGAAACGAACAACAGGTTTTACCCCCAAAGCTTCTTTTTCAGCACGTTCTTCCGCAGTCAAATTACGGCATTTTCCCATATAACGAGGGGGTTGGCCACGAGAAATAAGTTCCTGGCGTTCCTGCTCCAATTCGTCCTCCGAACAATAACAAAAGTATGCTTGTCCGCTTTGGAAAAGCTTATCCGTAAATTCCCGGTATAGTTCCAGCCTTTCCGTTTGGCGGTAGGGTCCATAGTCTCCTCCGACTTCAATCCCTTCATCCCAGGAAATATTCAGCCAGCGTAAGGCCTCCAGGATATTACGTTCTGACACTAAACTGGAACGTTCCAAATCGGTATCTTCACTGCGCACAATAAATTTCCCCGAACATTTTCGGGCAAGCAAATAATTAAACAGTGCTGAACGCGCACCCCCAATATGTAATGGTCCAGTAGGACTTGGTGCAAACCTAACTCTGACTTCCATGCAAAACTTCCCCCATCTTTATTAAACTAATAATTGCTTGAGCACTAATTCCTTCTTCCCGTCCCTCAAACCCTAAATACTCGGTAGTTGTGGCTTTGATCGAAACAGCCTCTTCTTCAACACCTAAAACAGCTGCCAATTTAGATCTCATCTCCGCAATAAAAGGAGCTAGTTTGGGTCTTTGAGCTACTATTATGCTATCAATATTTTCTATTTGGTAACCCTTTTCCCGGATCAAACCCATTACTTTACTCAACAGTTCCAAACTGGAAGCATTTTTATAATTCTGATTAACATCAGGGAAATGTCTTCCAAGGTCACCAAGGGCTAAAGCTCCCAGCAAAGCATCCATGATTGCATGGGTTAACACATCTGCATCAGAATGCCCCAGCAAACCACGTTCATAGGGAATATCTACACCCCCTAAGATTAGCCTGCGGTCTTGGACAAACGCATGCACATCATAACCAATCCCAACCCTTATTTTGTTCAAATTCTAACCTCGTCTCACTCACGTCTTTCTCATGGACACGACTTCATCTTCGAAATACCCCGCTGTTTATCACGGCAGCGGAATTGCCAAGCAAATACTTAGGAGCAATGGTGAACTTCACCGCACTTCGGGTAAACCACCTAAAGAGGGGTTACCCTTTGCTCAATTATATGTTCAGCGAGCCATAGATCTTCCGGCGTAGTTATTTTAATATTCTCAGAATAGCCCTCTAAAACAGTTACTGAGTAGCCCTGCCACTCCAGGAGAGAAGCATCATCAGTCCCGTAATAACCTTGCTCAGCAGCTTTTTTGTGCACTTTTTCCAGAATAGATCGATTAAATACTTGTGGTGTCTGTGCCGCACGCAAAAATTCCCGCGGCGGAGTTTCAACAACCAATCCAGTTTCAGTAATCCGTTTGATCGTATCCTTTACCGGAATCGCAGTTATTGCCGCAGAAAAACCTTCCGAATCTTCCAAAAATTGATTTAACTGTTCCAATGTTAAAAGAGGCCTGGCTCCATCATGAACAACTACTCGCTGAGCAGCAGAACTTAGAGCTTCAACCCCTCTTAATACAGAATCTTGACGTTGAGATCCTCCGCTAGTAATTGCAGAGACTTTATTAAATTTTTGATTTCTGACTATTTCGGTAATATTGAGAATATCATTTCTTGCCCCCACAATTACAATTTCACTTATAAAGTTGGAAAGTTGAAAAACTTGAATAGTATGGGCTATAATCGGGAAACCCGCCAAACTCAGGAATTGTTTATTACATTCAGCCCTCATCCGTTTTCCTAAACCGGCAGCAGGTATTACTGCACCAACATTAACCAAGAGCATCCACCTCGTCAGGGGGATACTCCACCAGCTTTTTTCCTATCAGCGTTTTTGGTTTTGCAAAAATCATCCGTCCGGCAGCTGTTTGCAAAACGCTGGTTACCTGAACAGTAATATTCTGACCCATAAATTTACGGCCTGTGTCGACAACAATCATTGTGCCATCATCAAGATAAGCCACCCCTTGTCCAGGTTCTTTGCCTTCCTTCATTACCTGGACCAACATTTCTTCCCCCGGCAAAACAATTGGCTTGACTGCATTAGCCAATTCATTAATATTTAAAACCATCACACCCTGAAGTTCGGCGACTTTATTCAAATTATAATCATTTGTCAAGAGAGGGCAGCCTAATATCTGACCTAACCGTACTAACTTACTGTCAACCTCTGTTATATCCTCAAAGTCCTGTTCATGTATAATAACATTAATAATAGTTTCTTTTTGGATCTGTTTTAAAATATCCAGCCCTCTACGCCCGCGATTCCGTTTAAGTAAATCAGACGAATCAGCAATATGACGCAATTCTTCTAAAACAAAACTGGGAATCAGTAAAGTCCCTTCAATAAAACCGGTCTTCACGATATCGGCAATCCGCCCATCGATAATCACACTCGTATCCAAAACCTTATAATCCGGCCGCAGTTCCGCAGCACGCAAGGATTTGCCTTCTTTTACTTTCTCCCCTTTTTCTCCCTTGTCCCTGAATTTTGCGAAAAGATTAAAAAAAGACAAAACCTCTTCTTTGCGTTTCATCCCAAGGCTTAACCCTAAATAACCTAATACAAGGCTTAAAACCACTGAAAAAAACGGGCCGAAAAATGTTATGCTAATAAACGAAAGACTAAATAAAGCAGCTATTATAAGTCCAACAATTACCCCTATTACCCCGCCTAACAACTCATGAATCGGAACTTTCTGCAATCTGGTATCGGCCCAGCGGATCAAGGTAAAAAAACCGCGGATAATAACAGGGGAAATAAAAAAAACAATGCTAGCGAAAACCAAAGCCACGGTCAAAGATGACCAAAGAAGTGTTGAATCTTTCCATCCTAGCTTATTTAATAAATCCAACTCATAATTCAAATAAAAACCCAAGCTGCCAAATAATAATGCGATGATAGCGCGAATGATATTGCGAATCATCATTTCACCTCCTTTATCCTTATTTTAACTAAAAGTCTTACTCATTATACTTTAAATTACCAATAATTTTCAACCTTTTTAATATCAAGCCAAAATCCCGTCCAGCCAGCAGCGGACATCGTCTTCCTTCGACGCTTCCGCGAGAACCAGCTCGCTCACCAGTATTTGATAGGCATTTTCATACATTTTCTTTTCTCCTGTGGAAAGGCCTTTTTCTTTTTCCCTGTAAGATAGGCTGCGAACTACTTCCGCAACTTCCAGGATATCCCCGCTTTTAATTTTCTCCAAATTAGCCCTATAGCGTCTATTCCAAGCTAAGGTTGTCGGTACATTCTCAGATTGCAGAACAGCCAAAACAGTTTCTATTTGAGATTGATCTATCACATCACGAAGTCCTAACCTTCTTACATTGTTTAAAGGGACAAAAACCTTCATATTTCCGACAGGCAAATGCATTACATAATATTCACGGATTTCTCCTAGCACTTCCCTTTCCTCTATAGATTCAATAATTCCGGCACCATGCATTGGATAAACAACTTTATCTCCTACCTGAAACATTCAGATCACTCCTTTTACCTATTATACCAAGGATATCAAGTCCGGTCAAAAATTTTAAAATTATATCATTCAAATTCATATATGTCAACTTCTTCTTTAAATAAACTTTTGCTTTGTAGGTATTTTTTCTCCTAATTTAACTATTCAGCCCCTGTACCCATTTATTGGGGTAAAATATATTTTGAGGTTCCAAGCAAAAAACTCTCGATACGACCGATAATAAATTAATACTTCCTTTTTCCACCTTCATTTTATAAATAACCCAACATGCAGTAAATTGACAACCTTGGCTGGTGATCGTTATAATGAAAATAACAGAAGGGAGTGAGAAAAGACTGTGAAACAGCTCACTGAAGACTTTCAGGATAAGGTCAAATTGTTATTGATAAGACATCAGAGCATTCTGGATATTTTGAGTAAAGGTCAAGAAGCCTCTGCGCGCGTGAACCGTGCAGTTGTAAAATCAGCAACAAATTGCGGTTGTATAGGAGTAAATGCTAACAAAGAGCCTATTCCGGAAGATGCAACTTTATATGATTTGAAAATACTGCTAAACAGTCATGTTGACGGAACAATCTGTGATAACTGCCGTGATATAATCATGACAGAACTTGGCAAACAGTTATTTTATATCGCTGCCCTGTCTAATACACTTAATATCTCACTTGGCGAAGTAATTACCAAAGAAGAGAATAAACTTTCTACACTCACTATCTTTAACCTCACATAATAAAACAGGTCAAACATTCCATAATCGCACTTGTCCGACCTGTTCCAATTTATCCCTTTGCAAAAACATCAGAATTTCATATTCGAAATAACATCATTTATCGTATTAAGTTCGACTATCTTAATACTCTTAAACTTTAATAAATCCTTAAGTGCATTCTTGGCAATATAAACTGTATTAAACCCCATTCTTTCAAGTTCTCTTACTCTGCCTTCAAGTAAAGGAACTTTTTTTAATTCCCCTGTTAAACCTACATCTGCAAGAAAAGCCGTATTGTTTGGAAGTGGCATATTTTTTATTGATGACACAATTGACATGATGATGGCCAAATTAACAGATTGGTCTTTAAGCTGAAGGCCGCCTGTGGTCTTTATAACTACATTTTGGGAATATAAATCTATTCCGCCCCTTTGCTCAAGTATGGCAATCAAGGTGTTTAATTGGTCTCTTTTTAAACATTCGGCAATTCTTGAGGGATAAGGAGTAAAAGCTTTGGATACCAGACTTTCTATTTCCACAATTATAGGCCTGGAGCCCTCTTTAATGACAGTTAATGCACTTCCCAAGGCCTTTTCTCCGTCTTCCCTGTTTGTCATAAAAAACTCTGAAGGATTGTCGATTGAAGTCATCCCGGCATCAGTCAAGGCAAAGAAACCCATTTCGCCAGTACTGCCAAATCTGTTTTTAGTACATAATAACCCTCTTAGCTCTTCTCCGCTTTCCCCATCTATTATCAAAACGGTATCAACCAAATGTTCCAAAGCCCTTAATCCAGCGATTTCATCTTCTTTTGTCATCTGCCCAACTATTATTACAGCTCTTGGCCTCTCAGGACTTTTGGCAATTTTCAGCAATTCATTGGCACACTCCATGGTTTGAATTGGGGAACCGGGGCGTGAACCATATGCTTCAAGCGAAAAAGTCTGAATACTGTCAACGATAATTAAATCCGGATTTATTTGATTAACTGCTGTCAACACATTATCCATACTCGTATCAGAAGTTATCCAGATACTCCTGTTAATATTACACAAGATCCTGTCTGCCCTGCTTTTCAGTTGACTCTCGCTTTCCTCAGCCGAAGCATATAGGACTTTATATCCCTGTGAGGCAATATTATCTGACACCTGCAAAAGAAGTGTGGATTTTCCGGCACCGGGCCGGGCAGATAAGATTGTTAACGAATCCTTTACTATCCCTCCACCCAGCACCCTGTTAAACTCACTTAAATCGGTTATAATCCTATCACTGTTGGAAGACACAACCTCTGACAGCCTTTTGACAGCAGTATTTTCCCGGAAAGCCGGAAAGTGCTTCTTTTTCTCGGCAACAACCTCCTCCAATGTATTCCAAGAATCACACCCCGAACACCTCCCAGTCCATTTGGGGCTCTCAAACCCACATTTGGAACAGAAATAAGAAACCTTTTTTTTTATAGTAACACTCCCTTTATTACACAGTTTTAACATCCTTGTCAAACATCACTTTGCCATTCTCCGTAGTTACCCGGATTACATCTCCAAGGGCAAATATTCCTTCCAGTATCTTTTCTGACAGTTCGTCTTCGATCAAGCGTTGGATTGCCCTACGCAAAGGACGGGCCCCAAAAGTCGGATCATTTCCCTCTTTAGCAATTAATTCTACGGCACTTTGAGCAATCTGTAGCTCCAATCCTTGCTCCTTAAGACGGTCTGTAACCTCTTTTAACATAATTTCTGTTATTTTTAGCAAATCCTCTTTTTGCAAAGCATGGAAGACCACCAGTTCATCAACCCTGTTTAGAAATTCCGGACGGAAAGTGCGTTTGAGTTCCTCCATAATGTTAGAACGCATGTTTTTATATTCTGTTTCTTCATTACGTCGGGAAGCGAAACCCATAGCTTCTTTACGCATGAAAGATGCACCAACATTCGAAGTC
>JAQVLN010000097.1 GCA_028704155.1 Desulfitobacteriaceae bacterium | reverse complement strand
TGTTCCCGGACTAAGGAAAATTACCGAAACGGTTTATCCCTAATGTCTCTAATGGGGGCGGTGGCTACAAATACTGAAACGGTCTTTTTCGATTTAATGAAAGAAGCAGATACCCCTCAATTTAGGAAATTGTCACAATTGATAAAATAAATGCCTTTTCCAATTCCCTTATTTCTCACGCCTTTGCCTACAGGTGTCTTCCCGCTGATTAGGTGACAGGCGTTTTTTCAACCGGGCAAACAAAAAAGGCAGCTTATCGCCACCTTGATAGAATTAGTATTCACGGCAAAATAAAAGTCTATACTGGATCTAATTTTGCGTTATTTTTGTTATTAATTAAATAAACGGGCAATATCAGTAGGGCCGGAATTATGTTTAGATAAAACATGAGAACATAGCCGAAATAACCGGCAATGATTCCCCAGATAACCGAACCGGCAGCGACTCCGATATCAAATGCTGTCCAATAAGTGGCGTTTGCCGCACCTTTTTTGTCGGGAGCAACGCTATTGATACACATTGCCAACATAGCCGGTTGAATGGAACCGAATCCGATGCCGTACAAGATCCCTCCCAGGGCCAGGTGCAATGCAGAAGAAGTCTGGGCGACAACAATCACTGCCAGGATGATGGTTGCAATACCTGTGTAAACAATAAGATCATAACCGACGCGTCCCATTCTATCCACGATCATACCCGCCAGGGGCCTTGTAATAAACATTGTCGCAGCCAAAACGGTAAAAAACACCCCTGCTGTTGCCATTCCTTTTTGGATAACAAACAAAGCTAGAAATGAAAGGAAAGTGCTATAAGTGATTGTTACCAAAAGGGTGACCATCGAGGGGCGCACGGCCGCTTTTTCCATGAAAACCATTTTTGATACTTTATTCGAAATCTCTATTTTGGGGTATTTAATACCCATTGCCAGAAACAGTGCAATCGCAGTCAACACAGAACTATTGATGAATAACGATTGAAATGAAAGACGGTCCACCAGAAACAAACCGATAGCGGGTGCAAGGGCTAATGAAAGGCTATTTGCCAGGCTATAAAACCCCAAACCTTCCCCCAACCTTTTTCCGGGGATGATATCCGAGACTACCGTTCCTTGCGATGTAGTGCCTATTCCCCAACCAAAACCCTGAACGAAGCGCAATAAAAGCAATGGGATGATTGGAAGCATAAAAATAAAAACCATAGAAGGAAGCATAAAAATCAGAATACCGGCAAACAAGATAAATTTACGTCCATACCTGTCTAGGGCCCAACCGCAAATCGGCCGAATAATAACAGCAGAGACAGTAAGAGCGGCCATGGCCAACCCGGCCATCCCCGTTGTACCGCCGAATTTTTCGATATAAATGGGCAATGTCGGCAAAAGGCTGTGAAAGGCAATGCAAAATGTAAAATATGACAAACAAATCAATACAAAATTTCGAGTCCATAATTTGGGTTTTGAGTCTACCATGTAATTTCCGGCTTCAGTAACTGCCATTTCAACAACTCCAAACATATTACCTAAAAGAGAAGTGGCAAGCTTTACAAAACAAGGTAAAGATCTACACTTCTCCAAGAAATATCATTACTAAAAATAAGCAAAGTGACTATTACCCGACCAGGTTAAATGCTGTCCAATAATTGACCCCTGATCATTAGAGTCAAGATCCCAATATCACCTAATCTTCCCGCCATCTCTTAACCAGGGAATTTTCTATGCCTAACTGGTCAAATATCCGTCCCGTCAACTGCTTAATCATATCCTCCATATTCTTGGGGAGGTGGTAAAATGAAGGTACCGGGGGCATGATTATTACACCGAGCCTGGCCAGTTTGAGCATGTTTTCCAGGTGGATTGGGCTTAACGGAGTTTCACGTACAAGCAAGACCAGCTTGCGTCTTTCCTTGATTGTTACATCGGCGGCACGGTTAATTAAATTATCTGCATACCCGCTGGCAATTGCAGCTAGAGTTTTCATACTGCAAGGGGCTATCACCATTCCCTGGTGTAAAAAGGAACCACTTGCCGGTGGTGCAGCAATATCACTATTAGAAAACTGCTGACTGGCCATTTTCGTAACATCATTTAGTGAATAATCGGTTTCCATGCCAATTGTTTTTTGGGCTGAGTCACTGATTATCAGCTGTGTTTCCACACCGGCCGAATTTAATGCTTCTAGAAGTTTGATCCCGTATATTGCTCCGGTAGCACCTGAAATCGCCAAAACTATTCTAGTCAAAGCGATCCCCCCTGTTCTTATAAATTGAACTG
This sequence comes from Desulfitobacteriaceae bacterium, assembly GCA_028704155.1. Lineage (GTDB taxonomy): Bacteria > Bacillota > Desulfitobacteriia > Desulfitobacteriales > Desulfitobacteriaceae > UBA2264. The sequence goes on along the minus strand of JAQVLN010000097.1, from coordinate 4,111 downwards.
AATATCGACATCTTATTCTATCATATCGGGCCTAAACTTTGGAGATGAGGCATTGGTGTAAATACTTTTTGAATAATGTACAATTGTTTATAACATAATATAGTAATGGGGTTTCACCTCAAAGATATAAGTTGTTGAGAAAATAGCCATATCTAAAACTCAGGTGAAACCCCATTATTTTTTTAATAAGATGAATCGGCTATCAATAACCTGTTACTTTTTAAGCGGGGGAACAGGCACCAGAATTTGCAGATCTTCTGGTTCTCCTGTAAATTGAAAATTCTTGTCGCGCAATTCCGGATTGATTACCTCTTGCTCTTCAGTGTTACGCCACGTAAAGTTGCAACGGCTGCAGCCATACACTTCCCAAGCTCCACTTCCATCGGGAGCTTCAGTAAATTTTGCTGCGGTATCATGTAAACAACGCACACACTTCATGCATTTAACCTCCTTTTAGTAAATCGATATTATACTATGAAACTATTTTTTTTGTGCTGCCGCTTGCAGGTCAGCAATTATTTTCTCGAAACCTTTTGAATCAGGATTGTCAATCAGCCTGGTATCGCGCAACAGCCCATCCGGAGCGGTCGGCTGGGTAGCGTCGATAATGAATTTGTTGCCCATGCCGGCTGGGAACGAGGTCGGGTCAAGCGGCATGCCAGGTGTGTTAGGAATAACAATAACGTCTTTGTCGGCACGCACTCTGACAGACAAGGACCACATGACCTCTTCCAGGTTGAACGGGTCGACGTCGGCGTCAACCAGGATGATGTTTTTGCAGTAGGAAATGCCGTGCGGTGTGGAAGCCAGGCGGAAAGCAACTGACTTGGCATAGCCGCCGAAACGGTTGCTGGTGGCAATAATAGCGGTTAAGCCGTGTTGATACATAGCATTGACAGCGACTACTTCAGGCATGGTCTCTTTCAACTGCTTGTAAAGCGGCACGCAGGTATTGAGCCCCATCAGGTAGTCGATTTCAGTCCAGGGACGGCCCATGAAGAGGTTCTCAAAAATCGGATTTTTGCGGTGGGTTATAGTCTTCACTTTGAAAATTGACTGCAGGCGCATTCCTGAATAGCTGCCCGGGAATTCGCCGAATGGCCCTTCCGGAACCCGCACGCGGGGGAGAATTTCACCTTCAAGCACGTACTCGGCATTGGCCGGGATATCAAGATTGGAGTTCAGCGCTTTAGTGAGTTCCATCGGGATGCCGTTGATTGCTGCAGCGTACTTGTATTCTGAAAGATCGTAGTTGATCGGTGTGCTGGCCATAAAGGTGAGCACCGGATCGTTACCTAAACAAATGGCGATCGGTAGTGGCTTGTTCTGTTCTTCCGCATGGGTGATATGGCGGGCGATATCATGGAAACCTAGGGCTTGGATGCAGACAGTGTCTTTCCCCAGCACCTGCATCCTGTATGTGCCTACGTTTTGTGTGTCAAAGTTGTCCGGATCATCAGGGTCTTTGGTAACTACACATGCTTTTGATAAAAAGCATGCGGCATCCCATTTGTTGATCCGGAAAAGCGGGATCGACTCAAAAAGGTTGATGTTGTCTTTAATTACAACTTCATGACAGGGAGCCTTGGCGCTGTCTATATTCTTAATTTCGCCGGGATACTTGTCCCATGCGTCAAGAAAAGTAAAGAACTGATCCCTGACTGTTGTATTTTTATCCAGACCCATCATTAAAGCACAGTTGGCCCAGGAACCGTGCACGTTTAATGCTACTTGCATACCCTTCATGCCTTTAATATTGTCCATGATTACGGCAGGGCCGTTTGGTAAATCGGTTGCTGCGCGGCCAATTTCCCGGATAGTCGGTTCCGGTAAGATTGAATCTTTAATACGGACAAGCTGTCCTGCATCTTCCAGTTTGGTTAAAAACGAGCGTAAATCGCGATACACCATTAATTCCCCCCTTGATTTAGTTTAAACATAAATCATAATCAGTAATATTCGGTTGTTGAGAGCGAAACCTTTCCCCCATACCCCCCTTTTTTTGATTTATACCAAAACATTTGCTCTCCATAAAAAATAAACAGTGACATACAAAAAGCAATAGTTACAGTTTACAGGAAAGCAAAATGCTCTGTTAAAAACACCAGAGTATTAAATTATCTTAAGTTTTATTATCGGTTTAATCCTCTCTAGTTAAAGGGACAGTTATTAACATAAGTTCAATAAACAACAGGATGCTTGTGCAAAAAGGCACGACTAACTTTGAACATATAATACCATCCTCAAATAAACAAAGTAAAATACATGTTAACGATTGCAGTAATAAGTATTGGCTATTAATATGCCCAGAGCCCTGAAAAAAAATCAGGTTCTGCGAAATAGTTGATATGCCTTCGTATATTTCCCAAGCCAGGTAATAAGGTTTACTTACATGTAAAAACTGGCTTATGAACAGAGTTGCTGAAATATATAGTATACCTATTAGCTTGTTTGCCCGCGATAGTGGCTCAATGCAGCAGGGGCCGGGTATAACGGTAGCTGTGATTGGTTCAGGCAGGATTCGCCCCAGCCCACGTCGGTGTTTTGGGTAGACGTCTTTAGATGAAAGGGGGATAGCGCTTATTCACTATAAGGTTGTTGCTCTTTTCTTATTTGTGCTGTAAAATTTTGTTGAAGAGAGTCTTAGAAAGGGTGTTTATTGATCAGTATAAAAATTATTACAGACAGTTCATGTGACCTGCCGGAAGAAATACTTAAAAAAAATAATATAGAAATGGTTTCTCTACATGTCACCTTTGAAAACAATGAAACTTTTATAGATAGGGTTACCATACTCCCTGAACAATTTTGGGAACGCATGGCTAATGAACGGGAACTTCCCAAAACCTCCAGGCCGGCTCCACAAGCTTTTGCCAGGGTTTTCAGGGAAGCCCTGGCTCATCATACCTCAGTAATATATATAGGGCTATCGTCGGCTCTCAGCGGCACTTTTGAAAGTGCCCAATTGGCATCAAAGTCAGTTCCCGGAGATATTCACTTAATTGATTCCCTCACAGGCTCTCTGGGTCTCGGCATTCTCGTCCTTAAAGCCAATGAATTCATTCATTCCGAAATTAATGTACAAGCTGTTACAAAAAAAATAATTGATTACAGGAATAACATGAATACTCTTTTCACGATGGATTCCCTGGAAAACCTTATTAAGGGCGGTAGGGTAGGTAGGTTGCCAGGATTTATAGGCACAATACTTAGCATCAGGCCCATCGGAAAAGGAGGGGATAAAGGCCAAATAGAAGTTTTGGAAAAAGTGCGGGGACGCGCTAAATCATTACAACGTCTAGTTCAGTTGATGGGGGAAATGGGCGCCAACATCCAGGAAAAGATTGTAGGCGTCAGCCATTTGGACTGTTTTCAGGAAGCTTTAAAACTGAAGAAAAACATAGAAGAAGAATTCCAGCCCAGGAAAGTGATTTTAAGCAAGATAGGATGTACGATGGGAACATATGCCGGCAAGGGCGGCATTATAGTTTCCTTTTAACAAGCACAAATTTAAGATCATGCCTATCAAAACCCCCGAAGTGGATTTGCAAGCGAACCTTGGGTAAGTATGGGTGACACATCGGAAAGCCGGAGAACTCAGCCTCCGGCTCCGTTTATGCTAATATTTTATTCTACACAACTTATTCCACTGAGATAACCGGTAGAGAAGGCTATTTGAAGATTATACCCCCCGGTTAAAGCATCAACATCAATTACCTCACCGGCAAAATAAAGGCCTTTAATAATTTTTGACTCCAAAGTGGAAGGGTTGATTTCTTTTACATCGATACCACCACTAGTAACTATTGCCTCGTCTAACGGGCGAGTACCTGTAACAGTTAAAGCCAGGTTTTTTAAAATATGTACAAGCTGTCCCCGCTCTTTTTTAGTAACCTGGTTGGCCTGCTTGTGTATAGCTACACCCGATAATTCTAAGATTACCGGAATCAATCTTTGTGGAAGTAAATCATCAAGGGAATTTTTTAGATGCTTTCCTACATATTTATTAAAATCCCTCTGCAGGCGAGCATCTAATTGTTCATTGGACAGAGCAGGCTTTAAGTCAACTTTCAACTTCATCGGTGAGTTCAATTCTCTCAGAAAGCTGCTT
>JAQVLN010000024.1 GCA_028704155.1 Desulfitobacteriaceae bacterium | reverse complement strand
TTCGCTATTGCTTCTTCTCTCCCACACCTCGCGATGTGAAACTTGCAAGTCCCTCTGGGGTTCGTCGGCAACTACGCCCCTTGTGGACTTTCACCACAGATTGACGGCATGCCCGTCATACTTAAAAGCCACGTTTCAAAAAATGAAACATGGCCTTTGGGCTTTCTTATCTTAACTTAACATCCTTAATTTATCGGCAACCATGGCAATAAACTCAGAATTTGTAGGTTTGCCTCGTTCAACGTTAATCGTATAGCCAAAGAATTTATTCATAAATTCAATATTTCCTCGGTCCCAAGCCAATTCAATCGCATGCCGAATAGCCCTTTCAACCCGGCTGGGTGTTGTTTCGTATTTTTCGGCAATCATCGGATAGAGCTCTTTAGTGACCGCTCCCAGAAGTGAAACATCTTTAACAACATTAATAATTGAATCCCGCAGGTACTGATACCCTTTGACATGAGCCGGAACACCCATTTGATGAATCATCCGGGTAACCTCTATCTCCAGGGACTTTTCTGCGGCCGGAGGAGGTGAATAATTGGAAATACCGGGAGAAGTTCCTTCTGTCGGTTTAATATTTATACCCGAGAGTCCATCTTCGTTATATAATTGGCGAATACGTTTGCCTAATATATTCAGATCAAATGGTTTCAGAATATAGTAATCTGCTCCCAAGTTAACAGCTCTTTGAGTCATTGTTTCCTGGCCAAATGCCGACAAAATTATTACACGTGGTTTATGTTCCTCATATTGGATCTTCTCCAATACACCCAAACCATCAAGATGAGGCATAATAATGTCAAGCACAACAATATCAGGTGTTTCACTAAAAATCATTTCTAAAGCCTCATTACCATGATATGCTATTCCAACAATCTCCATATCCAGCTGGCTTTGGATATATTCTTTCAGAACTTCAATAAATTCACGATTATCATCAGCCAACAACACCCTGATATTTCTTTGCATCTTAGCTTAATTACCTCCTATAACCAATACATATTATTAATTAATTCGACAATCGATTGTTTATTTCCTTCATTAAAATAATAAAAAAAAGCCAGCCCCATTTTTATATGAACTGACCTTTGCTTCTTTTTTTTCCAGGATTCCAGATTCCTTAAGCATATTTTGAATGAATACTCCATATCCTCTTTGGGAATCATTAATGAAAACATGAGTTACTGCTCCAATAATTTTACCGTTTTGAATAATTGGGCTACCACTCATTCCCTGAATAATACCACCAGTAATTTCAATTAATTTAGGATCAACAATAGATATTATCATATTTTTACTATCAGTACGATTAGGTATAATACGTTCAATTTTAACATCAAAATCCTGAATTTGTTCGCCATGAAGTACTGTGTAAATTTTTGCAGGTCCTTCTTTTATTTCACTAGCCCAACCAACCTCAATTGGTTCTTTAAATAAACTTGAAACTTCACCATTAATCTGACCAAAAATTCCGACCGGTGTATTTTTTTCTATATTACCAGTTAATTTTGAATTATTGCTAAAAGTTCCTTGCTTTTCTCCCGGGTGTCCACGAGTGCTTTTTTCAATACCATAAATTGTTGAATTGGTAATTAAACCTTGCGAAACTTCAATTCTTTGATTAGTATCCAAATCATTAATTACATGTCCTAAAGCTCCATATTTTTTAGTTATTGGATCAATAAAAGTCAAAGTACCGACACCTGTAGCTTCATTCCGGACAAATAATCCGATACGGTAACGTTTAGATTCATCACAATATACAGCCTGAACACTTTTTTCGATTATTTGATTTTGATGTTTAATATGAAGAGTTATGGTTTGTTGATTTTTTCCTGCTTCATTAACTAAATGTGCTACATCCTGATCAGTATGAACTTCTTTACCATTGATTTTTAAGATTGAATCTCCTGTTTCAATGCCAGCTTCTTTGGCCGGAAAAGTTTTACTGCCATTTTTGTTTACTGAAGCCTGTCCAACAATCATAACACCTTGTGTTTGTAAAGAAACACCAATTGATTGTCCGCCCGGTAAAAGCTTAATCGAAGGTAAAACTTCAATCCGAGTGTTTTTAAAAGGAAAAATTCCAAATAATTTGTAAGATACTTGAAAATCTTGTTTAAGAGTTTGTGACAAAACCAAATCAGTCTCGGGTACTAAATCAACTGAAATAAATTTGGTTAACAAACCACTTGGTTTTAAATAAGATATTTTAGTATTTTCTGAATGCGTCGGAAGATTGATTACCTGTCGGATAAAGGGATGAGCATATAACATGGTACAGACAAGAAGACCAACAATTACTGAAATTCTTCTTAACTTCATGTCTTACCTCCGCTTTTATTTTCCCTGTACTTCTTCCTCCTCCTCTGAATTAAGCGGATTAAAAATTTTCTATTATTAAATTGTCCAAATTGACTTTGTTTAATCCTGCTTATCGATTCCATGATTACCGATGTTTTTTTAAAATGGAATAAAAAAAACAAGTCCGCTTTTCGAATCTGTTTTTCCTAAAAATGGCTTTTGACTTTTTGAAAAATTACTTTTATTATTCTACCTTTTTTACAGAACTCAACAATTCTTTGGCATGCTCCATGATAATCTCCTTTGTTCCTCCCCCCAGCATCCTGGCCAATTCTTCAATTCGCTCTTCTTTATTAAGAGATTGGACCCGGGTATACGTTCTTTGGTTATCAATTTCTTTGCTAATACCAAAATGCTCTGCTGCATGAGCCGCTACCAAAGCATTGTGGGTAATACATAGTACCTGCTTGTCCCGGGATATTCCAACGAGTTTTTCAGCAACTTTCCGGATGATTCGGCCGCCCACTCCGCTGTCAACTTCATCAAAGATAAAAGTGTCTACCTTCTCCACCTGGGCCAGAATAGTTTTTAAAGCTAACATCAGGCGTGACATCTCACCGCCGGAGGCAACCTTGGCCAGTGGTTTCGGGGGTTCGCCAAGATTAGCCGAAAAATAAAACTCGATTTCTTCGGCCCCATATTCGGCAGGTTCTGCAAGTTCTTGGCGTCGGACCTTAACCTGACTTTGTTCCAGTCCAAGCTCTGCTAATTCTCCAAGTAATTCCTTCTCCAACCTCCCGGCCAGTTTCTGCCTGTTTTGGCTTAAAACCTTGGCCAACTTCAGATATTCTTGCTTGGCTTCCCCAATTTCTTTTGTCAGAGTTTGAGTTTGTTGTTCCAAATTGTCGATTTCTTCAAGTTCCTGGTATAATTGTTCCCGGGCAGTGAGGATATCCTCCATGTCAGTACCATATTTTCTTAGCCGGTAAAGCTGTGACTGCCTTTCTTCAATCTGTTCCAGTCTTCCCGGCTCAAATTCAAACTTTTCCTGATAGAAACGTATTTGTTCCGCAAAATCCTCTGTAGCGTAATAAAGAGATTCAGCCAAACCTACAAAATCAATACATTCCGAATCCAAACGTGCCAGTTCATGACAGGATTTAAGGATACTGCCTAACAAATCCAGAGTGCTTAACCTGTTGGCGGAACTATTATACAGATCCTCATAAACACCCACCAGCAAGTTCATAATCCGTTCTGCATTTAATAAACGCTGTTTTTCCTGCTCAAGACTTTCCGTTTCTCCGCAAATTGGGTTAACCTGATCGATTTCATCTATTTGGAAGCGCAAAAATTCTTCTTTTTGCTTTCTTTCAGCGACAGAAAGATTCAGGCGGCGTTCTTGCTGTATAAGGCTTCGACAAGTACGGGCGGCCAGGCTTACCTGCTTAAGTAATTCCCGTTGGGCAAGACCACCCAGGGAATCCAGGAGATCGCGATGATTCTCTGCTTTAAAAAGTGAAAGATGTTCCATTTGGCCGTGGATATCTACAAGGTCGATACAAAAACCGCGGTAAGTACTCAGAGGCACTGTCCGCCCCTGAATTCTGCAAACATTCCTGCCAGAAGAGTTTAGTTCCCGGTAAAGAAACAGTTGGCCCTCTTCCAGAGCAAAACCCTCGTTTTCCAAACAGGTTGAGACTGAAGGAGGGATATCGGTAAATATACCTTCCAGGCGGGCCTGATCAACTCCGTGTCGGATAAAATCAGCATTAGCCCGTCCTCCCAACAATACTCCGAGAGCATCAATTAACATAGACTTGCCGGCGCCGGTCTCGCCGGTAAACGCTATTAATCCCTTGCTGAATGTCAGGGTTACCTCTTCCATAAGGCCAAAGTTTATTACCTTGAATTCCGCGAGCATGGCTCCACCTCCTATCCCAGCAAGCCATTAATCCGTTCACAAACAAAAACGGCGGTTTCTTTAGGTTTAACTACCAGAAGGATGGTGTCATCCCCGGCAACAGTGCCAATAACCTCCGGCCAATTGCTGTTGTCAATCACCGAAGCAAGGGCATGGGCATTGCCAGGTATAGTCCTGATTAAAACAAGATTTTCACTGTCATCAACTGACACCACAGTCTCCCGAAGCATCCTTTTCAGGCGGTCCTGAAGATTTGGAGAATATTGTTCTGTGGGAGGTGCATAATGATACTCCTCCTCATTGCCAGGCACCTTGATTAATCCTAATTCCTTTATGTCCCGGGAAACAGTAGCCTGGGTAACAACAAAACCGGCCTCCATTAGTTTCTTAGCCAGGTCCTCCTGGGTGCGGATATTTTCTTTGCCGATTATTTCCTGAATCTTCATATGCCGACGGGTTTTCACTCTCAACCCTCCTTGTTTTTTTGGATCATAATCCAATAAGGGCTCTTATCTCCCTGATTTATGTAACATCCTTTAAGGACGCTGTAATTTTGTTTTGGCAAGGTCTTCAGGAATTTATTAACTTCGGTAGATTCCTTTTCCGCACCGCTATGGCCGCGATAAACAGTAATCACCAAAAGCCCGTCTGTCTGCAAAAGCATTAAAGCCTCGGCTATCCCTTTGATCGTTGAGTGTTTCAAGGTAACAATACTGTGGTCACTCCCGGGCAGATAACCCAAATTAAAGATCACGGCACGCAGCCGGTCCGTAACAACCTCCCGACAGCGGGCATGGTCGAGGCAATACAAATGCTACCCGGTCTGCCATGCCTTTATCTGAAAGAAGGCGGTGCGTCTCGGCAAGCGCTTGTTCCTGAATATCCAGAGCATAGACTTTTCCCGTTGGACCAACACATTCTGATAAAAACAAAGTATCCCGCCCACGACCGGCTGTCGCATCCATAACTTTATCACCGGGTAAAATCAGGGGTTGCAAAAAAGCCCGCAAAAGGCCCTGAATATCCCTCAGTTCTCTCATTATATCAGTTTTCCCTTAATTTTTCCCGGACAACACTGGAAAAATTCCGGCTGCCCAAGTGAATAAACAACGCTTTAAGCGGCGATTTTTTGATGATTGCCGACTCCCCGGGGAGTAAAGATTTACTGCTGTGTCCGTCAAAGGCAATCCTGCATTTGCGACCGCTTTTAACAAAAACCTCTATTTTCTCAGAAGAAGAAACTACCATTGGCCTGACAGACAGCGAGTGTGTGGCGATGGGGGTAATCAAGATTGCCTCTACATTCGGGCTTACTATAGGGCCACCTGCCGATAAGGAATAAGCGGTTGATCCTGTTGGTGTCGCCACAATTAAGCCATCAGCCCGGTAACAAACTGATGGTTCTCCAGACAAATTAACTTGAATTGGAATAATCCCCTCATCACTTTCCCGGGAAAATACTACATCATTAAGGACGGTTTCAGATTTATCCCTTTCATTTAGACGTCTCAAAACAACACTTAACATTAGCCGTTCTTCAATTGAATATTCTTCACTCAGAACCTTTTCCAGGGAAACAAAAATCTTCTCCCTCTCGATCTCGCAGAGAAAACCCAAACGCCCCAGATTCACTCCCAGGACCGGGATTTTCATAGGAGCAGCCTCTCTGGCCGCCTTTAATAAGGTCCCGTCACCACCAAGGGAAATCAAAAAACTAATCTCCTCACTTTTATTATCAGGCCAATCTGCAAGCACTTTCCACTCCCTGGTCCGAAACCACTGGGTAAGCTGCGAAATTAAAGTTTTGGTTTCGTTTTTGCCGGTATTCGGCCACAAACCTACTTTCTTCATGCCTCATATCGTCTCCCTCTGAGCTTTCGCCACGATATCTTCGATCAAATTCCTAAAAGATTTAGCCTTCAAACCCGGGCGTGAAAGCCAGGCCAAATATTCAATATTGCCTTCAGGTCCCCGAATCGGGGAAAAATCTAAACCTTTAATTTCAAAACCAATTGTCTGAGCCTCCTCAAGAACATTATACAGGACCTGACAGTGGACAGCAGGGTCTTTAACAACACCTTTTTTCCCGACTTTCTCCCGTCCGGCCTCAAATTGAGGTTTAATCAAAATCAGCATTTGGCCCTTTTCTTTTAGCACAGCGGACATGGCCGGGAAAATCTTCGTTATGGAAATAAAAGCTACGTCAGAGACAATCCAATCCATTTTTTCCGGTAAAGACGATTCGGTGAGATAACGGGCATTTGTTCTTTCCAAAGAAATAACACAAGGATCTGTACGCAAATTCCAAGCCAATTGTCCGTAACCTACGTCAATAGCATAAACCCTGGCAGCCCCATTCTTTAAAACACAATCAGTAAATCCCCCGGTTGAGGCACCAATGTCAGCGACAACCTGACCACGAAAATCCAGTTTAAATACTTCTATTGCTTTAGCTAATTTCAAACCGCCTCGTGATACAAAAGCCGGTTTCTTACCTTTTAACTCCAGCAAGGTGTCCTCGGCCAATTCCATACCGGGTTTTTCCAAGCGTAAGCCCTTTGCAAAAACAACCCCGGACATAATCAGGGATTTGGCTTTTTCCCGGCTTGCAGCCAAACCTTGTCTGACCAGCAAAAGATCAAGACGTTCTTTACCTTTACCCACAAAAACCCCCTGTGTCATAATTTACTTGGAATTTTAAACTATATCGGACTAACCTCAAAAAACCAAACGTCGTACATTGGACTTATTCATCTGAGTTCTATTAAAGAATTTTTCTTTTGCCTTCGAATCTCAAGCTTCGAGTCTCGAACTTCGAGTAAGCCCCCAGGATCCCTTCGACAGACAACCCATAAAATTGGTGTAGTTGACTTATAGAGCCCTGTTCTACAAAATCGGGATACCCCAGCCTTTGGACAGCCACATTGCTTAGCTTTTCATCAGCAAGCAGTTCCAAGACTGCTCCCCCCATACCGCCGCCAAGAATATTATCTTCTACTGTAAGGACACGTTTAGTCAAACCAGCATACTTTAAAATTAACTCCTTGTCCAGGGGATTAAGATACCGGAGGTTAATAACAGCTGCTTCTACTCCCTGGATGTTCAATTGCTCTGCAGCCAAAAGACAGGTATTTACAAGAGGGCCTGCTCCAATAATTGTTAAATCCCGTCCCTCCCTGAGAAGTTCGGCTTTTCCAGGCGGAATCTCTCTGAAGCTACTTTCAAGCGTTACACCCTGACCCACTGAGCGTGGATAACGTATAGCTACAGGTCCTTCTATCTTAAAAGCTGTGTACAACATCTGACGAAATTCATTTTCATCTTTGGGTACCATAAAAGTCAGATTGGGAAGATTTCGCAGGAAAGAAATATCAAAAAGGCCATGATGTGTTGGGCCGTCATTCCCCACAACTCCGGCCCGGTCGATAGCCAGTACCACATTTGCCCTGGATAGACAGATATCCTGAATGATCTGGTCATAGGCCCTTTGAAAGAAAGACGAATAAATTGCTACCACAGGTTTAAAACCACTGACTGCCAAAGCTGCTGCAAAAGTTACGGCATGTTGTTCCGCAATTCCCACATCAAAGAAACGCTCGGGAAATTGCCTGGCAAACTGACTCAAACCTGTTCCCGTGGGCATCGCAGCTGAGATTGCTACTACTTTGGGATCACGGACCGCTATATCACAGATTGTTCGGCCGAAAACTTCAGTATAAGTAGGCGGAGCCTGCTTCTTGATAACCTCTCCGGTTAAAAGATCAAACGGCCCTACTCCATGAAAAACCTCCGGTTTTTTTTCAGCGGGGGCATATCCCTTGCCTTTTCGCGTTATAATATGCAGAAGAATGGGGCCTTTTTTTTGCTTGGCAAATTCAAATACCTGCTCCAAGAGTTTGGAGTTATGTCCATCGAAAAGACCTAAATAAGTGAAACCCAATTCTTCAAACCAGAGGCCGCGCACCAGAAGGTATTTTAATTTTGATTTGGCGTTGCCGGCAACTTTAGCTACTTTAGAACCAATTTTAGGAATACTTTTTAAAAGGTCCTTAACCTCTGCTTTGCGCTTTACATAACGGGGATCTGTACGTAAACGATTAAGATAAGAAGACAAAGCGCCGACATTAGACGAGATAGACATATTATTATCATTTAAAACTACAATTAAATTCGTCCCGCTGTGACCGGCGTGATTCAAGGCCTCATAAGCCATTCCTCCGGTCATGGCGCCATCCCCGATTATGGCCACAACATGATAATCTTCCTTCAAAAAGTCCCTGGCCTTGGCAAAACCGACCGCAGCCGAAATCGAGGTGCTTGAGTGTCCTGTTTCAAAACAATCATGGGCACTTTCGCTGCGTTTGGGGAAACCGGAGAGCCCCCTAAAAAGCCTTAAACTTCTAAATTGCGCAAATCGTCCGGTAACCAACTTATGGGTGTAAGTTTGATGTCCAACATCCCAGATCAATTTATCCCTGGGACTATCAAAAATCCGGTGCAATGCCAAAGTAAGTTCCACTACACCCAAATTGGGGGCCAGGTGGCCCCCGTTGACAGAAACCACTTCAATCATTTCCTGACGAATTTCCTGCGCGAGGGTGTCAAGTTCTTCCCAAGTCAAAGCCCGCAAATCTTTGGGATCATTGATCCCTTCGAGCAATCCCATTTTTTCTTCCCCCTCGCTTTTTCCTTTGTGTAAAACTTTATCCAATCGTAAGACTCCCACTACTTGTGGGAGTGGGTCCTTTAAATTGAACCAACAAGAATACCTACCATAGCGCCGCCGAATACCTCAAAAGGAGTATGTCCGATTACTTCCTTAAGTCTCTTTTGTGAAAGATCAGAACCTACATAATAGCGCTCCACCAGTTCATTTATAACTTCAGCTTGTTTACCTGCCGCCCATCTCACCCCTGCAGCATCATACATTACAATCATGGCAAATACTGCGGCTATCGCGAAAAGCGGCGAACTCCAGCCGTAATATCTCCCAATACCCAAGCATAAAGCACAGACCATCGCTGCATGTGAACTGGGAAACGCCCCGGAACTTAATAATAGTTCGAGATCGAGCCTCCTGCATAAAATTAAATTGAGCAGTACTTTAATAATTTGGGCAACAAGCCAGGCAGTCATTGCAGAAACCAGAATTCTATTCTCAAAAATCCCCGGCAGGATTGTCATCTCACACCTCTTAATGTTGTCGGTTTTCCATATAATCAGCTAATTGAGTCAGGAATAAACCCCGTTCACCAAAAATCTCCAAGGCCTCTTTAGCTTTCATAGTTTGAGTATGCAAATATTCCTTAGCTTCTTCCAACCCCATCAGGGCAGGATAAGTTGTTTTTCCCTGCTTATGGTCACTTCCTATAGTTTTACCTAAAATCTCACTGTTACCCTCAATATCCAGGATATCATCCTTTATTTGGAAGGCTAAGCCTACGGCTCGGGCATATCGTGTTAAAGCATCGACTTGTGCTTCATTTCCTCCGGCCAGAATTGCCCCCAATCTCGTTGAAACAATCAATAAGGCCCCGGTCTTATTCTTATTAATATTCTCGATTTCCGGTAAAGTCAGTTCTTTTCCTTCTCCCTCCAAATCAAGAACCTGTCCCCCAACCATACCTACCTTGCCGACGGCAACTGCAACTTCATTCAGGACAGTCAACTGCAGCTCAGCCGGAAAATTCATTTTGGATGAAAGCATTTCAAAGGCATAGGTCAATAGACCATCACCGGCCAGCACTGCAAAACCCTCGCCAAATACCTTATGATTAGTCAGTTTGCCGCGACGGTAATCATCATTATCCATTGAAGGCAAATCATCATGAATTAATGAATAGGTATGAATAAATTCAAGAGCCGCTGCTGCCGGCAAGACATCTGCAATGTTGCCTCCGACACATTCAGCTGCCGCCAGGGCCAGGACTGGCCGGATTCTTTTCCCACCACTAACCAGGGAGTAGCGCATGCTTTTACCCATCGTATCTTCACTCCAGGGTAAATCCATAATGAAACCTTCAATTATTTCAAAATAGCGATCGTACATCTTTTTGAACATCAGATACTCATCCTTCCATTATAAAACTTGCTGCCTCAATCCTGATTTGTCCATCCGGACCTTCCAAAAGCAGTTCCATTTGCTGTTCGGCCTTGTCCAACAGACCAGTACAATATTGTATTAGTTCGATACCCTCCCGAAATAAAACCAGTGCTGATTTAAGCGAAATTTCTTTTTGTTCCAAACCATTCACAATCTGTTCCAATCTATTGATACCGGTTTCGAAATCCTGCACCTGAATGTTATTATCTTCGATATTCCCTGAGCTATCTTCAATATTCATTGCTCAATTCTCCTTTGCCAGAACTCGACAAGCTATACTTCCCTGAGCTAGTCGCACCTTGATCTCTTCCTCCAGGTTTACATCCCGGGTCGAACGTAATAAATTCCCCTTGGATCCATAAGCTATAGAATACCCTCTTCCCAGTATCGCCAAAGGACTTAGGAGATCAAGCTTCGCAGTCAATAATTTCAGTATACCATCTTTATCCGCGACAAATCTAGTCATGTTGCTCTGGAGCTTGCCTGCCAGGACATCCAGTTCCTGGCGGGACTGGATCAGACGCCAATAGGGGTTTTGCAGGGAAGCTCTTCCTGACAATGCTTCAACTCTATTGCGTTTCTGCTGAAGCTGTGAACGCATACCTAGAGCCAAACTTCTGGTAAGCTGCAACAAGCGGTCCTGCATTTCATGTAAAAGGGGTATAGCAAGTTCAGCAGCCGCTGAAGGTGTCGGTGCTCTCAGATCGGCTACTAAGTCAGCAATAGTTATGTCCGTCTCATGCCCTACAGCCGAAATGACAGGAATCCGTGACATTACAATTGCCCGGGCAACCTCTTCAGTATTAAAAGCCCAGAGTTCTTCCAGGGAACCCCCTCCACGTCCCACGATCAGGACATCAATATTTCCCTGTTTATTAAGCAGGCTGATTGCCCGGGCAATCTCTGCCGGAGCAGACTCCCCCTGAACTGCAGCCGGAGCCAGTATCCAGGACATACCGGGATGACGCCTCTGCATGACTGTAATAATATCACGTAAGGCCGCGCCGGTTTGACTGGTTACAATTCCTATACGCCCTGGGAAACGGGGTATTGGCTTTTTAAGTTCCTGAGCAAATAATCCCTCGGCTGCCAGGCGTATCTTTAATTGTTCAAAGGCCAGGTATAGTTCACCCAGGCCGCTTGGCTGCATTTCCTCCGCATATAATTGAATATTCCCATCCCGCTCATAAATCCGCAAATTCCCCCGCACCAAAACCTTCATACCATCAGCCGGTGAAAATCGTACATTCCGGGAACGGGTACGGAACATCACTCCCTTAAGATTGGAGTACTCATCTTTAAGAGTAAAATACCAGTGTCCTGAAGGACGATGATTTTTAAAATTGGATAATTCGCCGCTGACCCAGCAATTCTGGAACTCAGTTTTTTTGCTGAACATTTGACCGATTTCTTCGGTCAATTCGCTGACAGTCCATACTTTCATCATGTTTTTCACCTCCAGCGGAAGCCCTAAATTTAGTAAAAAATTCATTCACTACCAGGATTTCTTATGCAAACTAACCGCAAAGACAATTCCATTTGATTCGTAGTCCTCTATCCGGAGAGTGTACTTGCTGCCATAGTATGTCATTGAATCTACGGCTGAAGGGGTACCAAGTATAGCAGGCACATCCTTAAGCTTCGTATTGCCAATTTTTACTCCCAGTAATTCACCTTGGAAAATTGTAATACCGGTAATATTTGCTGCCACATCATACCGGGGCATCCAATACATATAACTACCATATTTCTGATAATAGCCTCCATCATAATATCCTTCGCTGTCCGGACTGCCAAATTTCTCCTTAACTCTTGATATCGGTGTCCCAATTTGAAATTGAATACCTGGAATCAATCCTTCATCCAGAAGATTTTTAAGACTTTGTATTACATCATTTTTTGTTTCCAATTCCTGATTCAGGATACTTGCATAAGCGTTTTTTAGTTGCGAGGCTTCCTGATTGCTCCCATCAACCTGAAGGATTTGCCCTGTCAAATACAAGGCCCTTTGATAATTTTTATTTGCAGCCTCATCTTTAGCCTCCTGCAGGGCTAAAGATACAAAAGCTTTCTTGCAATCGTCAGTTTTTAACTGTGCATCAGCATACCTTCCGCTATCTTCCCAGATTACCTTTTGGAAAGAATCCAGGGCCTCAAGATATTGCTTATCATTCATTTGTATAATAGCCTGGTCATAACTTGCTTTGGATACACCGATAGCATGGGCTAAATGCAGGTCATTATCATACTGCTGCAGGTCTTTCTGCGGATCCAGTACAGAGATCTCTTTTAAGACCTCGTTCGCAGCAACTTCATCACCTGCTTTCACATAGCCCTTGAATAGTTTTTCCCGGGCAGGAATATTATTCGGGTCTATATCTATAACTTCTTTCAAAACAGCTTCTGCATTGGAAAATTCTTCGATCGCGATATAAGCCTGACCCAGACCTAACCTGGCCGGGATATTCCTGGGTTCAAGCTTTATTGTTTTTTGAAAAGCCGGAATAGCTTCCATGTATTTGCTTTCCTGCAGATAATTATCACCAAGGTTAAACTGGCGTTCCGCCCGTGCAGCGGGAGTATTCATCGCAAAAGCAATTCCGCCGCCGATAACTAATATCAAGATAGTTAAAATAATGATTACCTTAGGAGATAATTTCACTTTTCTCAGCCTCGCTTAAAATATTTATAGGTATTAGTTTTCAAGCTTATAACCAGCACCGCCTATAAAGTCCTGCTGATCTTAATCATATCTTTTATTGTTGGGAGCATCAAGTTCAGCACTCAACTGCCGGAACCCATGCTGTCCCCAGACTAAAGAAAGTTGCCGCAACTTAATATGCAAATGTACATACAATTGTATTACGATTATGAAGATCTAAATTATAAAAATTAATATTGTCACCATTGATCACTCTTATTGTACAGGGAATATTACCTGCTGAACGTTTTGTATAAATAATAATTTCTACCTTATAAGTTCCTTTTGGCGGGTTGCTCCAATAAATATTTTCCAGAGGTTTTGTAATAAAGCTATTCACTTGTCTGTCCACATCCAGTTTGCCGTCGGATAACGAAGTTTTATTTCCATGATAGACCGTATCCCCTCTTGGAGAAGTAACATGCAAATCAAGGTCATCATTGGTATTCCATAAAAGGGATACTGTAACCGGTCCAGTCTTTGCACCTGAAGAGGCAATTATTCTATCTATCTCGGTTATTTTCGAATTCTTGCATTTTTTGACATCAACTGTGAGATTTTGCCGTGCATTATCAATAGCCGTTTGTCTGGCAATTAAATTATTCAAAGTTTCTGTTGCTTTATCAATAGCCGTTTGAAGCAATGCCTTTGCTCCGGGCTTGTACTGACCAACATTACTGCCTTCTGTTATCCCATTAATAAATTGTTTGCTATCTTCAATCTCCTTGCTTAATAACTTTTTATCTGTAGGCACAATTATTTTGAGCTTAAAGTTATTCAATTCATCCTTAAGATACTTCAACAGTTCTTGTGCTTCAATTAATTTAATAAACGGACTCTGGAGAGTTTGGGTTCCTCTGTCAATTGCCGCTTTTAGCTGCTCTTTAGCATCAGGTATACAATTCCCAACATCTGTTCCCACCTTAATATTGTCGTAATTATCCTGGGCTTCTTTAATTACATTATCCAACACGATCTTCGGTTCTCCCTTAATTTGATAAGTATATTCAGCCGGGGCAGTTGAAGAACCCTGTGGATTTATCACTACAAGCTTAATAGTTGTGCTTCCCTCGCTAACTGAAATCGGTTTATTATAGACCTTTGAATCCTTGCTTGGTTCACTGCCGTCAATTGTATAATGTACCGTGTGTCCCAACCTTACCTTGTCTGAAAGGAATTTAATCATAACCGGTTTGATATATGTATCCGGAACAGGTTCAGGTCCGGGAATTGTCGGCTCTTCCAATGATGTTTCCAGAAGTTCTTTGATAACATCTGAAGCATTTTCCTCGCCAATATTACTTAAATATTGCTGAAACATTTCGTAAGCAACCTGGAGATCAACATCTTTTAAGATATTGATAATCTGCAATATCAGGGTTTCATCCTTAGGCGCTATATCCCGTGCATCACATAACACTCTGATAGCTTCCTCAAAATCATCCGTCCCGACATAACCTTTTGCCGTTCCGACTCTTGCTGTTGTACTCTTCGGTTCAAGCTTGAATGCTTTGTTAAATTCCAAAATTGCTTCCTGGCTTTTTCCTTCCCTTAAATATTCATCACCTGATTTAATAAATTTTTTGTAATAATTCGGTTTAGCTATACTTCCATAGGCACTTACACTAATGCCAATCATCAAGATTAAAGTAATTAATAATGCAATACAAATTCCCGCATGTTTTTTAATTATTTCCGATACCATGCTTTTTTCACCGCCTGGTTTTTAAAAACTTTTATATCTGCAGATGCAAAAGTTCTATTTCGAACTAATTCTCCTTAACCTCAGCATTATCGTCATTAGTATAAGAGGCCTTATGCTCATCTGCTTCATCATTATCTTCTGCGGAAACAGCTATTTCCGAAACCGCTGAAACCGGACTGATTAGCTGTCTTTCTTTAGATATCCGGAGGAGTACCAAAGTATCAATAATAATCATGGCTAAACCGGTACCAACAAGATAAGGAATTGGATTCAATACTACAGCTTCAACTTTAAACAAATAAAATACTGAAATTGCATACAAAACGATAACAATAAGTTGAATAAGTGCAGTAATTATGTGCTGTTTCATCTGATTTATTAGCATATTAATTACTCTCCTTAAATTACGGCTAAAATTATAATATTTGAGTTTTTAATCATATTTTTGCTTAGGCTTATATTCAAAATATATAAGCAGACCAGTAATGTCAGATATGCTTTATATTCTTTTTTCTTCATGCTATCCTATTCCATGTTATTCTTCTTATTATAATAGCCATTTATCAAAATACACAAGATAATCCGTTAATTCTTAGCAAAAAGACCGCTTGCCTGCCAACAGAAAAGCGGTCAACTCTATATCATGTTTTTTAACCTGATGTTTAGTAATTATCTTTATAATCTGTTTTGGACAACTGCAACAGTATCCCGGCAAATCTGAGCTGCCTGTTCAAAGAGCCGCTCCCGTTCAGCCTTTACCTGTGCTTGATAATAAGGATTTTTTATCTGGGGAAGATTAATATCCACACTGAACATAGCTGATTTAAGCGAACTTTCCGCCAGATAAGCTGCCACCCCAATATCACTAATTGCTGCTTTATTACCTATCGGGGCTAAAGCCTGGGCCAATTTCAATACCTGAAAACTGTTTTGAGCTATTGCTAAAGGAGTATCGGTAGCGGAAATCAGTACCTCCTGTATCTTTGTTGTCCGAATGGCCTTCTCCTCTTCCGTATTTTTAGGAAGTTTCAAGACTGCCATAAAATTAGAGAACTCTTTAATATCCTGGTTCAGGCCCGTTTGCAAAGTCTTAAGCAAGTCTTGTCCCTGAGCCAATATCTCCTGAACCCGGGATTCTACATCCTTGTACTTTTCCTTGCCGATTGTCAGATTTGCTACCATACAAACCATTGAAGCGGCTAACGCCCCCACATAAGCAGAAACACTGCCTCCGCCGGGCGTAGGGGCAGAACTTGCCGACTGTACCAGAAACTCTTCAATACTTAATTGCCGAACAGACATCAGCATCCTCCTTGTAAGGTAATGCCTTTAAGAACATTACGCATAATTAATACAGTCGTTAAAGCACCCACCCCGCCCGGAACAGGCGAAATCCTTCCTGCTATTTCTTTAACCTTCTCAAAATCAACATCCCCGCAGATACCGTTGGCAGTTTCATTAATCCCGGCATCAACTACAACTGCCCCGGGTTTAACCATGTCTTCGGTAATAAGATTAATTTTACCTACGGCAGAAATAAGGATATCTGCCTGGCGGGTAAAGGACCCCAAATCAACAGTACGGGAATGACATATAGTTACAGTGGCATTATGTTTAAGCATTAAAAAGACCAAAGGTTTACCGACAGTTTCGCCACGGCCAACAATTACGACATGTTTTCCGGAAATTTCAACTCCGGAACGCAGCAAAAGTTCAATGCAACTCAAAGGAGTTGCCGGAAAAAGCCCTTCTTCCCCGCTTAGAATATATCCTCTATTAATTGGGTGGCCGCCGTCAACATCTTTTTCCGGGCGAACTGCAGCCATGATTTTCTCTTTAGAAATATGTTTTGGTAGAGGCAGTTCAATCATAATACCGTGAAATTCCATGTCATTATTCAAGCAATCTATCAAATCAAGCACGGCAATTTCCAGGGTATCCCCAGGCATTGCAAATAAATCAAAAGCAATCCCCATATCCTCAGCTACTCTTTGTTTGGACTTGGCGTAAATTACTGAAGCCGGATCATCACCGACCAAAATTACAGCCAGCTTTGATTCTACACCTTTTTCTTTCCACTTGGCAATTTCCAGTTTAATCTCCTCTTTTAATTCCTTTGCGATTGCTCTGCCATCAAGCAATTCTGCCAAAATACCCACTCCCTTTTCTAATCGGTTTGTTGTCTGTTTTTCTGTTTTACCACCACAAGCCCTGAATCAGCATTACAGCTTTCTCCCGTCAATACAGCCACTCCAATGGCATTATCTCTGCACCAATCAGGTTCTCCCCAAAAAAGCTCTCCTTGTTTATGTAAACGTCTGTCCAATTCACTGCGGATATATTGGTTTGCCGCAACTCCGCCTACCATTAAAACTTGTCCTAATCCAGTAAGCTCAAATCCTCTGCTGATAAGTTTCGTCATCGTCCTGACCAGACAGCCTTCAACTGCCCGGGCCACATTGGCTGGGGCGGTACCTTGAGCAATTAAACGTTGGGCCGCAGATTCAACTCCGGAAAAGCTTACTTTTAAACCTCTAACTGCAGATGGCAACAAGGATGCTGTCCCGGGTTCTGCTTGTCTGGCGATGACTTCCAGAGCCTTGCCTGCGGGAAAAGGCAAGCCCAGCCTGACTCCTACACGGTCAACAAACTGACCGGCATGCAAATCCGTAGTCCCACCCAATAACTCTATACTAAGCTGGCCCGGCTCTAACCGCTTAACCAAAAGCAATTCGGTTGTCCCTCCCGAAAGATGAACAGCCAGAAAATACTCTGCCTCCGGACCAGCAGCAGAAGAATAACCAGCAGCTATGTGTCCTTCCTGATGGCTGGTCTTTATTAAGGGAATTCCACGTGCGGCAGCCAAAGCTGTTGCCAGAGAGATACCTGCTGTAAATACAGGCATATAAGATCCTTGAACAGGGCGGGGCGAACTGCTGACACCAATCCCCCCTAAACTTTCCCATAAATACCGGGGAATCGTCTTGATTTGTTTCGGTAAGTTTTGTACATGCTGAAAAAAAGCAGTCGATTGAGCCAAACCTGTCTCACCAACTGCCACCTTTAAAACCTGCCGAGACTCCCATATTAATTCTTTCTTCTCGGTTACAACAGCCAGAGAAGTTGTATAAGCACTGGTATCAATCCCCAGATAGTTCACCTTTTTCAGCCCCCAAAATACTTGAAACATCATCTTTTTGCTTGCCGTTTACTAAACGATCGAGAATCCCGTTAATAAATTTACCCGATTCTTCACTGCCAAACTGTTTAGCCAGTTCAACAGCTTCATTAATAGTTACACGTTCAGGAATGTCATCACGGTAGAAAATTTCATATGCCGCTAAACGCATTATATTGCGGTCCACATTCGCCATTCGTTCCACAGTCCAGCCCTCAGCAAGAGCTGCAATTTTCCGGTTGATTTCTGCCAGATGTTCAACTGTTCCCCTGATGAGTTGCTGAGCAAAAGCAATACTCGACTTCGGAACAGCGAATTCCTCACCCCAAAGTTCTGCCATACGATTCAAATCAAGGTTCTCCTTAGTGAAATCCAATTGAAACAGTACTTGCAGTGTTATTTCGCGAGCTAATCTTCTGCTCATTCAACTCACCCCTATCACTTTTGCCCAATGAGCAACTAACGTAATTTACGTCAATTACTTCAAAAATCGTTCCAGCCATAATGATAAACTATGATGCTCATCCTGAATTTTACCCAGAATATAACCAAAAGTAATAAAAATAACTAAAACTAATGTCCGCCAAAATCCAAGTGTAACAAAAAACAAACCAAACAGGAAACCTAAGGCTATTCCAATCAGTTTTCCGGGATGATTATTATAAGCCCATGAAAAAAAGTGTCTTAGACCTTGCCCGATGCGGGCCCAAAAATCATTCATCTGACACGTGCCTGGCCGGAAGTTTCCAAACTCCGCACGAGCACTTTCACCTCTGCTACATGTATTCCTGAATAATATTCAACATCCTTTTGTACCTTAGCCTGCAGTTCTTCCGAGGTTTCAGTAATAACTATTTCAGAATTAAACTGGGTAACAACGGTTATTTCCAAACCCGCTTTTCGTTCGCGCAGTATCACTTTCACTTGATTAACACCGGCTACCTCCACAGCACTCTGTTTAACTATTTCCTGGAGAGCATCATAAGCTATACGTACTTCACCCGATTTAGAAGATGTCTGAAAGGAACGCGGAACCCTTTCTCTAGGCCTGAAAAATATCAATAACCCCAAAAGAAGAAGCAGGGCTGCCAAAACTGTACTTTCCCATTGGTTTGTTTTCAGCCAGTCTATTCCCCAATACAATAAGTTGGCAGGAATCAGCCAGCCGAAAACTAAAGATAAAATCCATAGAGCCATAATAAATAATAAAACTCCCAGGCAATAGGCTAACATATCTTCACCTCTTTCAGAAACCCCCCTGGGACTTATTCCAAGGGGGGTCACATTTAACGCAGGCGTGGTTCCTCTTCTTTAATTTCAGTTGAAGAGTGAAAATTAATTCCTTGCACATGGACATTAGTTTCAACTACAGTTAAACCTGTCATACTTTCAATTGCTTCTTTCACAACTTCCTGTACTTTCAGGGCAACATGGGGAATTGAAACTCCAAAATCCATAACAACAAATAAATCTACAGCGGTTTCCTTTTCGCCTACCTCAACCTTGACCCCTTTAGATAAATTCTTATTCCGCCCCAACATATGGGCCAGATCACCAACGAATCCACCGCTCATACCTGCAACCCCTTCTACCTCAGAGGCTGCCAGGCCGGCAATAACTTCGACGACTTCATCCGCAATTCGAATCGCCCCCAGCGTATTTTCAACTTCCGGTTCTTCCATGTCGTCACCCCTTGTATCTTTTTCGTCATTATTATAACTTCATTAATTATAACAAACCCATGACCCTGAGGCAAAGATTTTGGTTTCTTTTTAGAAGTAAAAATAAAAACTGTTTAAAAGCAATCTTGTTGAGAAACTCTCTTAGCTAAGACTCAATTCTACAACAGAGATTTTTAACAAAACATTTGAGTATAAAATTTTACGCAGATCACGACAAAAAATTTGTAATATAAATGGTATGATTTTAAATACCGACTAACATTCAAATTCAAAAGGCAAGTGAAAAAATATAAATAAATTTATTAACTAATGCCAATTATCATTATTATTCTTTTTGCTCTATGGACCGTTATGTTTTTTGAGCCGTTCCGTAACCTTATCTGCGGTCAGAAGTACATGGCCAAACAAAATGCGGATAATAACAAAGTCACAGTCAATAAAGATAAAGAGGACGATCTAAATGAAAGTATAGCAAAAGCCGTTGATTCTCTAAGCCAGGAACAACTGACCGGACAGTTGCTGATGGTAGGTTTTAATGGTAAGGTACCGGATAATAATGTGGAGCAGATGATAAATTTAAGATATGCCGGAGGGATCATCCTTTACGGACGAAATATTGAAACCAAAGGACAACTTACCGAATTAATCAGTGAATTGCAAAAGATGTCTTTAACTAAATTAAATCTTCCGTTATTTATTGCTGTTGACCAGGAAGGTGGTCCCGTAAGCCGCTTAAAAGGACTGATAACAGAATTTCCCGCTCCCTCCAACTTAGGTAAGTTATCCGGAGACGAAGTCGCATTAGTTGCCCAGACAACTGCCAAAGAATTGAAGTCAATTGGAATAAACGTTAATCTGGCACCGGTTCTTGATGTAGCAGACAATAAAAGCATCATGGCAGGGCGTGCTTATGGCGGAGATCCCTCAGTAGTTGCTGAAAAAGGTGTTGCGGCTGTTAACGGCTACCAACAAGGCGGAATAATCGCCTGCGGTAAACACTTTCCGGGATTGGGGTCTGCTGTTCAGGATACACATACTGTGTCAATTAAAATAAGTTCTAATTTGGATTCACTTAACAAACGTGATCTTATTCCTTTTCGCCAAGCTATTCAAAATGGGATTAAAATGATTCTTGTCAGTCACGCTGTTTACCCGGCTTTGGATTCCCAAAATCCCGCCTCTTTATCCTATATTATTCAGACAGGTATTCTTCGCAACATGCTGGATTATCAAGGCTTGATCTTATCGGATGATTTAGAAATGGCGGCTGCTGAGTCCGCAGGCACAGTCGGTCAAAATGCTGTGCGGGCAATTAAGGCAGGTGCGGACATTGTCTTAGTCTGCCATACTCCGGAAAAACAAAAAAAGGCTTACGAAGCTTTACTTAGTGCTGTTAAAAGCGGGGAGATAAGTCAGGAACGTTTAAAAGAAACGGTAAAAAGGATCGTGACTTTAAAACTCATTGAACAATAACCCTGACATGATATACGCACTTTGATTTAAGAATAATTATTTATTTTTTAATTTCAATAAAAACTTTTTCAGGACAAATTCCGGTAATCTGGTTTACTGTATCCTGGGTTAAGAATATTTCATAAGGAGTTAATCCTTGGCTCAGAATAATAATATTAACAGAACCATAATTGACATCGGCAATTACATCCTGGAAGCCCCTGATCTTCAGCAGATTTTCAAGTTCGTTTTCCTGGGATATCTCTGTACCTAGTTTTAGCCATTTCCCCTGAGCTTCCTCCCTGATTTGGACACTTGCAGAGTTTAAAATTTCCTCGAGCATACTTTTGATTTCTTGTCTGGAATGTTCTCTTCTTAAACGGTAATTCACGAAATATTCTTCACCTTGTGATGAAGCATCAGGTTTCTCTGCCTGAAAATAAATATTTGTCTCCGGCATTTGTACCTCGGCAAGTAATTTATCATGTCTGGGACTTTCAGCAAAGGACAAACCCAAACAAAAAAACAGCATAATTACAGGTAAAAAAATACTTGTTAAAAAAAAGCCTCTCTTAAGCTTTAATTTATGAACTGGGCTCGTAGTTAAAAGCCTGGAAATAACCCTCCGAAACAATTCAGACACCTCCCATGGCCTCAACACTGATCTTGACGGCAGGAATATCGAGGAGTGTTTTCAGGGACATATGAATGGTTTCTTTGATAATTGGATCTTTTGCCCCTTCTGCGATAACTAAAACCCCGGCTACCTCCGGCCTTTCTTCCATAACCATTACCGGTTGGCTTACGCCGTTAGGCATTACTAATTGATTATTCTCGGTCACTTCTGTAGTTTCACGAGTCCCGCTGGCCTTATCTGTTTCTTTGGAAGTCCTTTTGGTGATATTCTCATTACGGGCATAATTGCTTTTTAACCCGGAATAAAGACTTACAGAAACCTCGACCTGGCCTACTCCGCTCATTCGGCTTAAGGTAGTTTGAAGTTTATTCTCCAAATCCCTTTCCAAAGAATTTAATTTGGTTATTTCATTCGATTCGGGAGCTGGCACAGTATCAGTTACGGCAGTTGTGGGCAAACTGTTCCCGGATTTCCCAAAAGTAATCATCAGGACCGAACCAATGACAACTATGCCCAGGATTAGCAAAATATACTCCCTTGTTAAAGTGAATGTTCCTTTTTTAGGCGGTAATTCACCTTTTCCCCTCGGGCCAGAATTATTATTGTTGGAAGTTAGGCTGCTCATAAAAATATACCTCCCATTCTCTTTAATTCTTAATTAATAATTGTGCATTGAGCACTGGATTTACCCTTCCTGAACAATGATCTGTTCTTTTTTTAACTCCATTAAACCTGCTACTCTTTCCTGCACCTCCCTGGCCTTAATAGAAAGCTCCTTAACAACAGGAGCGGATTGCCCGATTGTAACCGGCTCAATAGGCCGAACCGCACTTTCTACTTCCAAAAGCCTGATATGAACCCGGGAAATACGAGGCTGATCAGTCAATTCACCATTACCTTCCTGAAGCTTGACCTCTGCTTTGACTTGTTTAACACCATTAACACCTAAAGCCAGGGCTTCAACCTGATTAACCAATATCTGGCGATACTGTTCCCTGACTGCATCCTGTCCTATCCTTTTTCCTGAATTATCAGAAGCAAGGACAGGAAGCCCCTGGTCGGAGACACTGGTCCAGGCAGGAATGCCCATCTCCAAAGGCATATGCAAGAGTGAGCTTATGGGATTAAGAATTGCTGTAATCACAAACATACCTACAACTAACTGAACATATCCTCTCATCGATTTATTGGGCAGAAGCATCTCCAAAACAGTAGCTAATAATATAATTACCGCCAGATTCCTGACTAAAATTTGTAAGGTTTGCATCATAAAATTCCCCTTCACCGCAGCATAATTGATATATTGCCTGTACCGACTACAATTGCTATCGTGATAAAAAACATAATAGTAACTGAAGCCACAGCCCCAAAAATATATATTAAACTATTTGCCATATCCTGGAGGCTGTCGGCTAAAGCTTTTTCACCAAGAGGTTCCACCAAGGCGGCAGAAATCCGGAAAGTAAGGATCATTGCCAGAATCTTAACCAAAGGGCCCAGACAAATTATGGCGATAGCTAAAATGGCAATTAAGCCTAAGGCATTTCTTAGCAACAGACCGGAAGTAGCAACCAGTTCTACTGCGTCCTTGAAGAATTTACCTACTACAGGAATCATATCGGCAGAGTATTTAGCTGTTCGCAATACAACTCCGTCAGCAACTCCCCCGGTTACTCCCTGAACGGCCATCACCCCGATAAATAATGTCAAAATAAATCCCAGGCTGATTTTACCGGCAAAATCCAACAGACCTGCTAATTTGCTCAACTTAAACTGTTCAGAGATATTATTAAAAAGCCTTAAAACCGAACCCAGAAAAAACAACGGTAAAACCAATGTCTTTAGTAAAGTTGCCAAGAATGTCAAACTTCCCATAACTAAAGGCTTAAATAAAGCAGCTGTTGTCAGGTTACCCATTGCCAATAATAAGGTCAGCAGGACCGGAAATAGCACCTGCATTAAACCGACCATCTGATCAACAGCATCTTTACTTATATCAATGACAACTTTAAAGGCAGCAAGAGCAATTCCCATTAAAACCAGGTATGACAAAAGTTGGGACATCCGCCCGACTTCTCCGCTGAAAACGGTTTGCAATTGTTGTAACACTGCACATAGAACTGCCAGAATCAAGAGTTTTCCGATCAATGGAGCACTGCTGAGAACCTCTTTCCCCAAAAAGGTTAAGATTGCTTTACCCAATTTATCAGGTTGTAAACTTAATTTTCCCTCTTTCAGGTCTTCAAATATCTTACTCAACGAAAATTCGGGTAATGATTTTTGGACATCAGCATCAAGGTTTTCCAGGAAACTTCTTATTTGGCTAAGATCAACTTGGTTCGCTAAGTCTGCTTTTTCATCCAGAGGTATTATTCCTTCAATCTGGGCCACCGGTAAAACAGCAGTTCCTTCAGCTAAAACCGGAAGAGGAGTTGTCCAAATTAGCAGTAAAAAAAAGATTCCATAAATCATTGAACGCATCTTCTTACACCTCATGGCATGAGCCGGATCAGCGACTCCATAATTGCAGCAATAATTGGGATAGCTAAAACCAGGACACTTATTTTTGCAGCCAGTTCAACCTTAGTTGCCAAAGCACCTTCTCCTGCATCCCGACAAATTTGAGCACCAAATTCAGCAAGATAGGAAATGCCTACAATCTTTAAAACTATCAGCAGATAATAGGAATTAATGTTGGCCTGATCAGCCAGGCTTTGCAGCAGTTCTATGATAACTTTGACCTTGCCCAGAACAAGCAAAAAGATCATGACAGCAGTTAAAATTGTCAATTGAAGGGCTATTTCCGGCCGGAACTGACGAAGCAATACTCCTATGATCGTAACGATAAGGGCTAAACCGACAATCTGCCATATCTCCATGCTTAAGCCCCCTTAATATAACTGGAACACACTCTTTACCAGATCAAATAGTTGGGACATAGACTGAACAACGATGTACAGAACTACAACTACCCCGGCAATAGTCACAGCCTGAGCCATTTCCTTCCTGCCGGATTCATTGAGCAGCATTGCTAAAATACCTACCAGAATACCAATTCCAGCGACAGTAAGTACGAGATTAAAACTCATCAGGAACCCCCCTTGTACTTAAATTAAAAATATTACTCCGGCAATTCCCACGATGAAACCGAGATAGGACCACATTTTAGCTTGTTTTTCAGCCCAAACCACTGCCTGCTCTCTAATATTAACCAATTGTTTTTGTACCAGTTCAAGCTGCTTATGTTGCTGAGCCTTGTCAGAACGGCCAAGTCCTTTACCTACGTCACCTATAACCTGCCAATCTTCAGGCTTTAAACAAAATTTTTTTTGTTGGTTCAGAATTGTTGATGCCCAGGCCTGGCCGGCGGATTCTCCAGCTTGTACCTTATTTTTAAGTTCTGATAAAAATTCTGCCAGGGAAAGCTGCTGCGTTCCTGCAAGTTGGAAAAAGCCTCCGGAAGCGGAGTCAAACCCCAGTTTATTTCGGTATCCAATAACACAAGCAATGTCAAGAATT
>JAQVLN010000023.1 GCA_028704155.1 Desulfitobacteriaceae bacterium | reverse complement strand
AATTTCAGGTAATTTTGCTGGACAAAGATCAATTTAGATAAACAATTTGAAATTGCCTCTTTATTTGCTATTATAAACTTATTTTTGATTATAAACTATAATTTTTCCTCGTGTTATTTTTTGTAAATTATAAGTTATCTAAGACTTTTAAGGGGCTCAAATTAATTCCTTCCTTTATATATAGTGCTCCTGTTCCGCTGGGGCCGAACAGGTTTTTATGTCCTGGGAATGCCAGTAAATCTATGGGCATTTTCTCGACATCGATATCAACAGTATGTTCCATACTTGTTATTATCGCATGGCCACCTTTTTTTCAAATAGCCTCTGATTGCAAGAATTGCAATCCCTGTCAAAAAATATCGAAAATCTTCCCAACGGGAAGAAATATCAGTGACAGGATACTATACTTTCTATATTTTAGCAATGGCTTTTTCAGTATATAGTGCTTGCTTTTTAAAGATGATACCGGGAGAGTAACTGTCTGGAAGGAGTTTGAGAGAAAATGATGAATATTAAATAAGGGTTATTATTCGGCAAGGGAGAGTTGAGGATATCAATGGCGATAAATATTGAAGTCAGGGGTAAAATAATCGCAGGCGGTAAATTGCCTCTGATTTGCGCCCCTTTAACCGGTAAAAATCAAGCCTTGGTTTTAGACGAATTAACTGGGGTCCTGGGCAAAGGACCGGATCTGGTCGAATGGCGGGTGGATTTTTTTGAGCATATCACCAATGTTCAGGAAGTTATGCAAACAGCGGTCTCAATCAGGCAAACTGCAGGGGATATTCCAGTCCTGTTCACCATCCGTTCCGCTAAAGAGGGCGGACAGCCCATAGCTTTGTCTGAGAAACAGGTAGTGGATTTATATGCTGCTGTCTGCCGATCCAAAAGTATTGATCTGATTGATTTTGAACTGTCCAATCCCAGGGAACAGATCCACAATCTGCGGAAAATTACTTCTGAAAATGCTGTGAAATTGATCTTGTCCTACCACAACTTTGAGTTTACTCCCGGCCCGGAGAGCATCAGCCTTAAGTTCAGAGAAGCTGAACGCCTGGGAGCAGATATAGCCAAAGCGGCAGTCATGCCTAAGAAACTGGAAGATGTCCTCACATTGCTAAGTTTAACCCTGGAGGCCAGGGATCAGCTGCAAATTCCGGTTATTTCAATTGCTATGGGGGAATACGGTTCCCTGACCCGTATGTTTGGCTGGGTATTTGGTTCTGTAGTAACCTTTGCGGTGGCTGAAAACAGTTCGGCCCCGGGGCAAGTACCCATTGAAGACTTAAAGACAGTCCTGGCTGTTACTCAAAAGGGACTGGGGCAATCAGCCTGCTATTCCAGCAAGCAAAGTCACGGCAATTGAATTATTGAGAGCGTGGAAAACCATAGCCGGCAACAGGGACTGGTTTCGTTCATATAGATAGGCTAAAACCAGGCCTAAAATGAAACGCGGAAAAAAGCCATAAAGTTGGAAATGCAGGGCGGAAAACAGGGCGGAACTGATGGCGGCAGCAGTCCATTTTCCAAAATAAGTCCGGGAACTGCCGTAAATCAGGCCTCTGAAGAGTGTTTCCTCAGCAACCGGTGCAATGATCACAGCCAAAATCAGATTGAGAATAAAGCCTAACAAGCCGGCATTTTCAAACAATACTGTATAAACGTCTGTTGAGGGGGGCGTAAAGCCGCGCTGCAAGAGATAGAAGGCATATGCATAATTAATGCCTAAAGTCAAAAAGTAAAGCCGTAAGATCTGTGCCCAGATTTTTTTGAAACTGACCGAACGCCAGCCCAAGTCCTGCCAGGACCATTTACGAATTATTTTTAAACCAAGGATCAATAATATAAACGCTGCCTGAGTGCAAAAACCATTAATATAGACTAAAGTCTTTTCAGTGTGAATTATTCCGGCCAGCATTACAGTGCCGATAATTAGCAGAATATACAACAAGACTATCCCGCCGACAGTCAAACCCAGGTCTACCCAATTTAGGACCGGTTTGGTCTGTGTTAATCGGGTTTCCGGTTGTTGGTCTTCCATTTTAGCTTCATTATTATATTCCATTATTTTGCTCCCTTATGTCTTATATCCGGTTATTCTGTCCCGGTTTTATATCACTTTCCTTTATTCACCATGACTAAATTCAAGATTTTTATGAAATGCTAAAAATAAAAGGAGGGTCAATCCGATGTTTATGATGAACAGGCACCGCCGCAGTGGCAGCAGATGGATGCTTCATTTGGCAGGAATAGTTGGTGGTTTTTTACTTGGCCGTGAGTCAGAAAAATATATGAATTCAAATTCCGGAAAACGGTCATCAAGGTTTAACGAATCGGGCAGTAATTCAGAATCCGGTCAGCAATAAAATAAGTAATTTTGCAGCTCCGGTTTGGCCGGAGCTTTTATGTACTTCTGTTATATATTATAACCTTAATTCACCTTCATTTACGTTTTAATTTTTCAGCAGGAATATCCTTATATATACACAGTGTAAATTTATTTACACAAAAAAGATCAATAATATAATAAGAAGATATCATGTAAACAGTCATTGTGATATAATGCTGGCAGAAAAAATTGATGGGAGAAGTGATTTTGGATAGTGGGAAGAATTTGCAGATTGCTATTGACGGGCCTGCAGGTGCGGGAAAAAGCACTGTGGCCAGGGCAGTGGCTCAAAAGTTAAGGATTTTTTATTTGGATACTGGCGCTATGTATAGGGCTATTGCCTGTAAAGTTTTAAAAAAGGCAATTCCTGTTGATGATGAAGAAAAGGTAAGTAAACTTGCCGAGGAAACAGAAATCGCCTTTGACCATGATGCTGAAAGACATATTTGGTGTGACGGCCGGGATTATGCGGATGAAATCCGTTCTCCGGAGGTTTCCCGTATTGTTCCCCTGATTGCGGTTTACCCTAGAGTGCGCAAAAGACTTGTCTCCCTGCAGCGCCGGGAGGCAGAGCTGGGAGCAGTAGTCATGGATGGCCGTGATATCGGGACACATGTCTTGCCCAAAGCCGATCTTAAAATTTTCCTGACGGCTTCATCTGCAGAACGGGCTCGGAGACGTTGGCTCGAACTTAAAGCCAAAGGGCAAGATCTGACTCTGGAAGAGGTCTTGACTGATCTGGAAACCAGGGATAAGCAGGATACGGAAAGGGCAGAATCTCCTTTGCGGTCGGCGGCAGATGCCCTGATAATTGATACAACCGGTTTGAGTGTTGATGATATTGTCTGTAAAATTGTCGAGTATGTATCAGATATATCCGAACAGGGAAAAGAAAAAAGTATCAGGAATATTGGGATGAAGAACTGAAGAAAGTCTTGCGTAGGCAGGAATTTTGTATTTGAACAGCGAAACTAGTTGTTATGCCTGTATTGAAGTGATGAGGTGAGATAAGGATTGAAGATTATTCGTGCGGCAAAAGCCGGTTTTTGTTTTGGGGTAAAAAGGGCCATTAATATGGCGGAAAACACGGACGGGACTTCAGTCATAGCATCTCTTGGGCCACTCATACACAATCGGCAGGTAGTGGAGAGTTTGGCTAAACAGGGTATTAAAGTTGTAAATTATGTTGAGGAAGTAAATCCCGATCAGACAATTATTATTCGCTCACACGGTGTGGGGCCGGATGTTTATGCTAAACTGACCGGGAGAGGAGTAACTGTGGTTGATGCGACCTGTCCTTTTGTGCAAAAGGCTCAGCATCTTGCAGCAGAGTCGGCCAAAAATGGACGGGTTGTTGTTGTTGGGGACAAGAATCATCCAGAAGTAACAGGAATTCTTGGTTGGGCAGGAGAACAGGCAATACCTGTTGAAAATATAGAACAAGCCAGAGATCTCCCTTACTATTCATTTTTAACTGTGTTGGCGCAGACTACTCAAAAGAAAGAAGATTTTTGGGAAATCGTCAAGGAACTTCGTAAACATACTGATCAGCTCACGGTTCATAATACCATTTGTAATGCTACTCATGA
Organism: Desulfitobacteriaceae bacterium; assembly: GCA_028704155.1. Taxonomy (GTDB): domain Bacteria; phylum Bacillota; class Desulfitobacteriia; order Desulfitobacteriales; family Desulfitobacteriaceae; genus UBA2264. Next base: position 21,381 of record JAQVLN010000023.1, on the reverse strand, counting down.
ACGGCAGGATGCTGCCCGCGAGTTAGCGGGTAAAGTGGAAGTGATGATTGTGGCCGGTGGCCGGGATAGTGCCAACTCCCGTAAATTGGCCGCAATTTGTGCCGAAAAAGCTAAGACTTATCTAATTGAAACAGCTGCGGAATTGCAGCAGATCTGGTTCATCGGTGTCAAAACAGCGGGTTTAACTGCGGGGGCATCAACGCCGGATTGGATAATTGAGGAGGTTTATAACAAGATGACGGAAATAATCGCAGATGAGGCAATTGCGATAGAAGAAAAAGGAATAAAAGAAGATTTTAATATGGCCGGCTGGGATAAGGATTTCCAGAAAATATACAGGGGAGCCGTAGTTACAGGGAACGTTGTCAAAATGACCAGTGAGGAGGTATTTGTTAATATCGGCTGGAAATCAGAAGGACTCATTGATTTAAAGGAACTCTCCAGTTCACCGGTAACCAATCCGGCTGAAATAGTTTCCGTAGGAGATGAAGTAACTGCTGTGGTCCTGCGGGTCTCTAATGAAGAAGGTTATGTTGTTTTATCCAAACGGCGGGTCGGGGAAACTGATGCTATTAACCGTTTGGCTGAATTAGCGGAAAGTAAAGAAGAAATCAGTGCCTTAGTTACCGAGGTCGTTAAAGGCGGGCTGCTGGTTAATGTAGGTGTCAGGGGTTTTGTCCCTGCTTCCCAGGTTCAATTAGGATATACTGAAGATTTGTCCGGTTTTGTGGGGCAAACACTGCGCCTGCGTGTCCTGGAATTTAATCCTACCAAACGCAAAGTAATCCTTTCGCAAAAGGTTATCCTGGCCGAGGAACGGGAGCAAAAGCGGGCCCAACTCCTGGAAAGCTTGAAAGAAGGGGATGTTGTCAAAGGGATAGCCCGGCGCCTGACAAACTTCGGTGTCTTTGTTGATCTGGGCGGCATAGACGGTTTATTGCATATTTCCGAGATGAGTTATTCCCGGATTTCCCATCCCTCGGAGTTGGTCAATGCAGAGGATGAAATTGAAGTCCAGATACTTAAGATTGATGCCGAAAACGGCAGGATTTCCTTGGGCCTGAAACAACTTAAACCAAGTCCCTGGACTTTTGTGGCAGAAAAGTATCCTGTGGGGGCACTGATTAACGGCAAGGTTGTCCGGATTGCTTCATTTGGGGCCTTTGTCCAATTGGAAGACGGGGTAGATGCCTTGATTCATATTTCCCAGTTGGCTAACCGCCATGTGGCCAAGGTTGAAGAGGTTGTTAAAGTAGGAGATATAATCTGTGCCAAGGTTATTGAGTGTAACCCGGAGGAGAAAAGAATTAGTTTGAGTATTCGTCAGGCGGCTGAGGAGGCTGCATCAGAAGCTGATGCAGAAGCTATGGCCCAACAGACTGAAACCCCGGAAATGACTATCGGCGATGCACTTACCCTTAACAATTGATTATTGCAGCCTTTTAGCATCTTTAATTTGTTGCTTGATCACAATTATCGGGGCCTCGAAGTCCTTACTTCGGGGTTCCGATTTCTGAATTGCCGGCGAACACGAAAAAGGAGTGAACTGAATGAGGCAAAGACGTGTTCCCAAATCAAAATCAAACAAGGCTGTCAGAGTCAGACTGCAGAAACCTGATTTCTATTTGTTTTTTTTTGCACTTGCCTTACTGGCCTTTGGACTGCTGATGGTTTTGGATGCCGGGGCCTTCAGAAGCTTTAAATATACAGAGAATGCTTTTCACTTTGTTTTGCAGCAACTCAGATGGGCCTTGATCGGATGTGTGCTGGCCTATATCACGATAAGGATTCCCTTTACTTTCTGGAAGAAGTATGCTAATTTGGCTATGGCAGTTAGCCTTGGGCTGTTAATCATGGTCTTTCTGAATGGAATAGGGACTAATGGCTCTGTGCGTTGGGTCAAAATTGCCGGTATCCAGTTTCAGCCTTCAGAATTTTGTAAACTGGCTTTGATTGTTTTCTATGCCAAAATACTTGACCGTCGTCCGGTACGTACCCTGAAAGACCTTATAATACCACTTGGGGTCTTAATACCGGTGATGCTGTTAGTTTTTAAACAGCCTGATTTGGGTACGACTATGGTTATCGGCCTGACAGCCGTGGCTATGCTCCTGCAGACTGAGTTGCCGACAAGATGGTTTGCAATTACGGCGCCTGTCGTTGCGGTTGCGCTGTATTTCTTGATCCGGCATACGGAATACCAATGGCAGCGTATCCTGGTTTGGTTTGATCCCTGGAAGTATGCCGCAAATGAGGGCTTACAAGTCGTTAATGCGCAGATTGCTTTTGGGACCGGTGGTATTTTTGGGGTTGGCCTAGGGCAAAGCCTGCAGAAGTTTGGTTTTCTGCCGGAAAATTATACTGATACAATCTTTGCCATCGTCGGTGAAGAATTCGGTTTCCTGGGCTCAATAGCCCTGATTGCCCTGTTTGTCTGTTTATTTGTCCGCTGTTATAAAATGTCCAGGCTTTGTCCCGATCGTTTCGGGCGTTTGCTGGGTTATGGCATTACTTCCGCTTTGGCGATCCAGACTGTAATAAACCTGGCTGTTGTAACCGGTGTCATGCCATTGACAGGGATAACTCTGCCTTTAATTTCTTACGGCGGGTCTTCTTTGTCGGTAACGCTGGCCGAATTAGGGATAATATTAAACATCTCGCGTTATCGCAAACCAAAGGTTACTACAGAGATCCCGCAACAATCCAGACAAGTTACTGTGTAAAGTTTTACAAGACGGGAATAATAGGGAAAGCTTGTATAAATCTCAAAAAGGCAGGCGGTCCGTTTGCAATTTCCCTATGGTGAAGGGGTTATTTTCCTTTTAACAATGATTACCTGGGCGCAGAGGCATCCTTCAGCACGTTTATTTATCTTGCTTAGCCTGGCTTGGCTGATTGGCAGAATTGTCGATTCCCTGATCATCGGGGAAGTTGTCTGGCAGATTAATTATGCCAGGCTGGCGGTTATTCTGGTTTTCTGGTTCTGGGCCCGGCGCAAGGCTGAGGGATGCGTTTTAGCTTTCAGCCTGAGTCTTTTAAGCCTGGTGCTGATGGACCTGTTCCTGGTCAATGAACCGGGGATTCTTTTATTCGAAAAGTGGATCAGTGCCGGCTTGTGTTTTGTAGTTGCCAGGCTTGCCGCAGCAACTTACTGGGAAATGGCGGCGGCTGTTGCCGGCAGCATGCTGATCAATCAGGGTTTGATAATGTTTTTCTTCGGAGGAATTGTCAGCTATGTTGCTATACCCGATGGCTTCTTGTGGAATTTTGGGGTTTTGGCCTTAACCCTGCAGGGGTTAATCCGTTATGTCAGGCTGGGGGGTGTTGAACATTTTAATTAAAGGATTGCCGGTGGCTGCCGTTGAAAAAGGAAGTATAGCGTCGGAAATGGAAATTGAACCGGGAGACAGGATATTAAGTATAGATGGCCGGGAAATTAATGATATCATTGATTTTCAGTATTATACAGCTGACGAACCGGAGTATACAATCTTAATTGAAAAAGCCGAAGGGGAGATCTGGGAACTGGAGATTATTCGGTCTGAAGGTGAATTTCTGGGGCTGGAGATGGAAACGGTTGGCTGCGGAGGGCTTAAAACCTGTCAGAATAACTGTCTTTTCTGTTTTATAGCCCAAATGCCTGCCGGTCTGCGCAAATCCCTCTATGACAAGGATGATGACTATCGCCTTTCCTTAACCCAGGGCAGTTTTATTACCCTGACAAATCTCTCTAAAGAAGATTTTGAGCGTATCCTGAAATTTCATCTTAGTCCGTTATATATTTCAGTCCATGCTTGGGACCCGCAGGTCCGGGTTAAGCTAATGAGAAATCCGCGTGCCGCCGATCTGCTGAGCCAGCTTGAGCGTTTGGCAGCCGCAGGGATTATCATGCATGCCCAGATTGTTGTAGTCCCAGGCTATAATGACGGTTTGATCCTCTGGGAGACAGTAGAGCGTTTGAGTAGTTTCTGGCCTGCCCTGCAGTCGATAGCAGTGGTGCCGGTCGGTCTTACCAAATACCGCCAGGGGCTTGCCGACTTGCGCAGTTTCCAATCTACAGAGGCGCGACAGGTCCTGGCAGAGGGTTCAAGTCGGCAGGAAGATTTCCGTAAACGTTATGGTTACAATTTAGTTTATTTCTCCGATGAGTTTTATACCCTGGCAGGCCGGGGTTTTCCTCCGCCTGAGGTCTATGATGATTTTCCCCTATATGAAAACGGAGTTGGGATCGGCTCTAAATTTACCGCTGAACTGGAGAGTGCCTGGGAATTGCTGCCAACGGCCTTGGAAGGGCGCAGCCTGCATGTTGTAACAGGAATTTCGGCCGGCGGTTTTCTCGAACACTGGCTGGAACGTCTGCAAAGCCGGATCAAGGGCCTGAAAGTCAGCCTGCATGTTATCCGCAATTTTTTTTTCGGCGAAACAGTTACTGTAGCAGGACTGCTAACAGCTGAAGATCTGGCCGGGCAGCTTGGTGATTTACAGGGAGAGGAATTTTTAATCCCTTGCACGATGCAGAATGCCGATAGTTTGTTCCTGGATAACCACGATGTTTCCTGGCTGGAAGAAAAGGTGAATGGCCGGGCCGTGGTTGTCGGGATTAATGGAGTGGAATTCCTGGAAAGTATTCTGGGAGCCGGATTACAGGAGGTGGGTTCAGATGAGTTTACCGGTTGTCGCTATCGTGGGACGTCCTAATGTGGGTAAATCAACCTTATTTAACCGTATCGCCGGCGGGCTGGTGGCTATTGTGGAGAACCAGCCCGGAGTTACGCGTGACCGTCTTTACCGGAATAGCGAATGGCTGGGCCGGAAATTTACCCTGATTGATACGGGAGGCATTGAGTTCAGAGAAGACAGCACTTCAATCTCTGCCCAGATGCGCCGCCAGGCGGAAATTGCTATTGAAGAGGCTGATGTTATTATCTTGGTAGTCGACGGCCGGATGCGTCCTACCATTGATGATGAACTAATAGCCCAAACCCTGCGGCGTTCCGGGAAGCCTGTTGTCCTGGCAGCCAATAAAATAGAGAATTTTGATAAAATAGACAGCCAGCTTTATGAATATTACAGTTTGGGTGTAGGTGAGCCTATACCCGTTTCCGCTGTTCACGGTATGAATACCGGTGATCTGCTGGATATGGTCCTTGCCTATTTCCCGACTGTGGACGAAGAAGAATATGATCCGGATATTATCAAAATTGCCGTGGTCGGCCGACCGAATGTCGGCAAGTCTTCGCTGGTGAATATTCTATTGGGCAGGGAAAGGGTCATAGTCAGCAATGTTCCCGGCACTACCCGGGATGCTATTGATACTCCTTTTGTCCATGATGACAAACATTATGTCCTGATTGATACTGCCGGTATGCGCCGTAAAGGCCGTATAGAGGAACTGACAGAACAGTATAGTGTTATCAGGTCCCTGCGTGCTGTTGATCGTTCGGACGTTGTTCTGCTGCTCCTTGATGCCCCTGAAGATGTCACCGAACAGGATAAGAAAATTGCCGGTTATGTTCATGAAGCCGGCAAAGGGGTTATCCTGACTATCAATAAATGGGACCTGATTGAGAAAGATGATAAAACAATGAAAAAATTCGATCGGCAGATCCGGGAAGAACTGGGCTTTATGCAATATGCGCCCACGATCTACATTTCAGCTTTAACCGGTCAGAGGGTGAACAAAATCATTGAACTGGTAGACTTTGTGGCTGAACAGAATTCCACGCGCCTGTCAACATCTACCCTCAATACGATGTTGCGGGAATGGGTCCATATCAACCCACCGCCGACCGACAAGGGAAGGCGCCTGAAGATCCTTTACATAACTCAGGCGGGTGTAAAACCGCCGACCTTTGTTTTATTTGTCAATGATCCGGAACTGCTGCATTTTTCTTATCGCCGGTATTTGGAAAACCAGATCCGGGAACATTTCGGATTTGAAGGCTCACCTATCCGGATGGTTATACGTCAGAGAGATGAGGAGAGGATTCATTAATGGAGAAATATGCTGTATTTCTGCTGGCGTATTTATTAGGGGCTATCCCCTTTGCTTATTTGGTCGGGCGTTTAAAAAAAGTCGATATCCGAAAACATGGCAGTGGCAATATCGGAGCTACCAATGCCTTCCGTTTGTTTGGTGCCAAACTGGGGATAACCGTGCTTGCCGGGGATATTCTGAAAGGAGCCCTGGCAGCAGGCCTGGCTAATTATTTCTTTAGCGCCTGGAATGGCTGGGGTGGGGTAATCGGCGGTTTCCTGGCAATGGCTGGGCACAGTTGGAACCCCTTTTTTGGTTTTCGTCCCAGCGGCAAAGGGGTTGCCACCGGCTGTGGGGTTATGCTGATGCTGATGCCTGGAATCACCCTGATTGCAGCGCTTATCTTTGCAGCGGTAGTATATGTCAGCCGTTATGTTTCTTTAGGTTCAGTCACGGCAGCTTTAGCAGTAGCAGTCTGTGTTTTGATTTGCCCGGAATTTCCGGCGGCTTTCAGGCTCTTCGGGCTTGTTGCCGCCGCCGCAATTATTATTCGTCACCGCACAAATATTCAACGCCTCAGGGATGGGACGGAAAACCGGATTTGCCAAAAGCATACTTGAGAGGAGTGATATTCGTTGCCAAAAATTGCTGTCTATGGAGCGGGAAGTTGGGGAACTGCCTTGGCAGTCGTATTAGCCAGGGCCGGAAATAAAACAGTTTTGATTGGCCGTAGCCCGGAAAAGATGAAGGCTATTCAAGGTTCGCGCCGCAATGAGCAATATTTGCCGGGAATTGTGCTGCCGGACAATTTGGAGATCAGCAGTGATTTGACAAAATTGGCTGCCGAAATGGTTATCTTAAGTGTTCCTTCCCAGAGTGTGCGGGCCGCAGCTTGTTTGCTCAAACCCTATTTACGGCCGGGAACTATTTTAGTTAATACTGCTAAAGGGCTGGAGGAAGGGACTCAGATGCGGCTTTCCCAGGTTATAGCCGCAGTACTTCCAGATTTCCCTGTAACTGTCCTTTCCGGACCAAGTCATGCCGAAGAAGTAGTCAGGGATATGCCGACCACTGTTGTGGCAGCTGCTGCCGATTTGCAGATTGCCCGGAAGGTCCAGGACCTCGTGATGACCCCTCTGTTCAGGATCTATACCAATCCCGATATTATCGGCGTAGAATTGGGCGGGGCCCTAAAAAATGTCATTGCCCTTTGCACCGGGATTGCTTCCGGCCTGGGCCTGGGGGATAATACCAAAGCAGCCCTCATGACCAGGGGCCTGGCGGAAATAACCCGGCTGGGTGTTGCCCTGGGCGGTAATCCCCTGACCTTTGCCGGCTTATCCGGCCTGGGGGACCTGATCGTAACCTGTACTAGTGTCCATAGCCGCAATTGGCGGGCTGGGGCAGCCCTGGGGAAGGGAAAACCATTGGACGAGGTGCTGCAAGAAGTGGGCATGGTCGTTGAAGGTGTGCGCACAACCAGGATTGTTTATGAGTTAGGACGTTCTCAAGGTATCTCCATGCCTATCAGTGAAAAGGCTTATGAAGTTTTATTTGAACAAAAAAACCCCCACCTTGCAGTCAGGGAATTGATGGTCCGCAGCAAACGGCATGAATTGGAAGAGGTTGCCCAGATTGCCCTTGCCCGCTAGATGGCTCAACTCAACTTCTTCAGGTATTCTTATTTACCCGAAATCGGGGAGCAAGTTTTATGTACTGCTATGGCCGACTAACATAGGGGCTATGCTGAATCAGGATTTTCAGTATAGCTCCTTCTTTATTTCGGTCGTTTTAATACGTTTTCAGAATATATGCATATTTTGCTGCCCGGGAGAGTATAAATCATGGGGTCGGAAAATTTTTTAGAGTGGATTAGTCTATGGGCAGCTATGTTTTTTATTAAAAAAAGGGAGCATATTTGGCATAATCCTCCAAAAGGCTAAATATAATTATACTGCTTACAGTGCTAGTCCAGTAAATATGATTTATTTCTTGGCTGCTGGGAGGTGGAAGGGAGATAAGGTGGGGACCCTTCCCCAATTTTGGGACAGCACTCAAAAGGGAGGGAAATTATTTTATGGAAAAAGTAGACATTATCAGTGATATTGCCGAGCGTACAGGTGGCGATATCTATCTCGGCGTAGTCGGTCCGGTACGCACAGGGAAATCCACCTTTATCAAACGCTTCATGGATCTCCTGGTTTTGCCCAATATACAGGACGTATTTGAACGGGAGCGTGCTAAAGACGAACTTCCTCAAAGTGGTGCCGGCAAGACAATCATGACGACGGAACCAAAGTTTATTCCGTCAGAGGCTGTAGAAATTATTATCCGGGACAATATTCACATGAATATCCGCATGGTAGATTGTGTAGGGTATGCTGTTGAAGGAGCTATCGGCTATGCGGCGGAGCACGGGGGTGAGCCCCGTATGATTAATACGCCCTGGAGTGAAGCAGCCATACCTTTCCAGGAGGCTGCCGAGATCGGGACACGCAAAGTGATTACCGACCATTCCACAATCGGGATAGTTGTGACAACTGACGGTTCGATAGCCGAGATCCCCCGTGAAGCATATATTGATGCCGAGGAAAGAGTTATTGCCGAATTAAAGCAACTAGGAAAACCGTTTATTGTTATCCTTAATTCAACCCGTCCTTATGCTGAACATACAACGGAACTTAGTCGTTCCCTGGAGGAAAATTACAATGTTCCGGTGCTGCCGGTAGACTGTATGGAAATGAGTTCGGAAGATATTATACAAATCCTGGAGGAGGTTTTATACGAGTTTCCGGTTGCTGAGGTAAACATTGAATTACCTAAATGGGTTGAGGAGTTGGATCCCAGCCATCATGTAAGGGTCAGCTTTGAGGAAACCGTACGTGATTCAATTGAAGGTGTACAGCGGATACGCGATATTGACCACGCTTTGGATAGCCTGGCAGAGTGTCCCCACGCTCAGGATGTGGTCTTGAAACAAATGAATTTGGGCACAGGCATTGCAGATATCGAAATGACCGCTGTCCCGGATCTCTTCCCCAGAGTTATCCAGGAACTGACAGGAGTGGATATTGAGGGAGAGCATACTTTACTGCGCCTCGTCCTGGATTACAGCAAGGCCAAGAAAGAATGGGACAAAATTGCTCCTGCTATCGATGAAGTCCAAAATATCGGCTATGGTGTTGTTACACCTCTGATGGAAGAAATGTTCCTGGATGAGCCTGAACTGGTCAAACAGGGCGGACATTATGGAATTAAACTGAAAGCGAGTGCTCCTTCGCTGCATATTATCCGGGCAGATGTCACAACGGAAATTACGCCCCTGATCGGTACAGAGAAGCAGGCTGAAGAACTTGTCCGTTATATCCTGGATGAGTTTGAAGCTGATCCCAAAAAGGTTTGGTCATCCAATATCTTTGGCAAATCCCTGCATGACCTGGTAAGGGAAGGAATCCAGAATAAATTATACCGGATGCCGGAAAATGCCCAGCAAAAGCTACAGGATACAGTTCAGCGAATCGTAAATGATGGCAATGGCGGACTTATCTGCATTATTATTTAATTTATATCCGGTACTTTGGTTAAGCGAACAAAACCTTAGGCCTGGTTCCGAATTTAATCGGAGTCAGGCCTTTAGTTTTGGGAATCTGCTGTACAGGCAGGGACGTAAACGGAAAAGCAGTGAGCCGGATTCCGGGACGGACGGTCCGAAAGTCGAGCAGGTCTCCGGACTTAATCTGCCGGCAAGAATTATAGTATTTGGATTAATTGTCCTTACAGGAACAGGCTGTTGCCTTACAGCTTATGACGTTTTGGAGACAGATCAACCAGGAATTACCGGGTCATTTTTATTCCAAGGTTTATATTACACAAAGTATCAATGGCCAACTTTTGCCTTGGGATAATTTTCTGAAGGAACAACAAGCTTATGAGAAATATCTGCTGAATACGGATACAATCATGAAGCATGATTTACAGCAGGGTATATTCAGAATTCTCTCCGGGTTAAATTAAGTACATGTGCTGTTTCTTGCCAAATCAGGCTATGATGTTATAATATCCCTAAACAGGAATTAATCCTTTTGCCGATTGATAGGGGAGAAGAGTATTGACAATCAGGAATAAGGACTTTTTATTAGTCAGCATAGATATCTTGCCCGAGGCGATTTTCAAGACAGCGAAGGCTAAAGAACTGCTTGTCAAAGGTGATGTTTCTACAGTTAATGAAGCTGTGGAAGTTGTGGGCATCAGCCGCAGTGCCTATTATAAATATAAAGACGGTGTTTTTCCCTTTTATGAAGTCAGCAGGGAGAAGTTAGTTACAATTTCCCTGATTCTTGAGCATCGGGCCGGGGTCCTCTCTCATGTCTTAAACTATATTGCTGGTTATAAGGTTAATATTCTGACAATTAACCAGGGGATACCCCTTCAAGGCATAGCTAATGTTTCGATCTCGATTGAGACGGCTGGGATGGCTGATACCCCGGAGAATCTCCTTAATGGCCTGGCCGAAGTGGACGGGGTACGCAAGATAGAGGTTATCGGGCAGAATTGACCCACTCCCACTTGAAGTGGGAGTCTTAGATAAGCTATGCGAAGAAAAAGAATAATTTAAAACATATGAGTAAAAATAATTAAATAAATATAAGGAGGACAAGGTAAATGGGCAAACACAAGAAAAATTCCAGGCCAAAATCATCTGTAACGATAACTGACCCTCATTATACTGAATACGATCTTCAAAAAGAACGAAATATCCAAAAACCAATAAAACCGAATAAACCTTCTCATCCCTGAAAGCATTTATATTGTGGATATGCCCCGGGAGAATTAGAGTCTTCCGGGTATTTTTTTGTAAACTCTTATCTATTAGATCAGGTCTTGAAGTGGCAACAGAAATTAGGGACTGTGGTTGAGGTTCCTTTTTATTGTTAAGATCCGGATAGGATTGTATAATGTAAGTAATATTTTGCTTTTGCAGGATAAAATGCAATCAATTTTTTGTGAAAAGTTGATTTAAGAAAGAAGATGGTTTTATGCAGATAAAGCTTATTATTGTCACTTTAGTTTTAATTATTATCGCCTGTTCAATCCAATATTTAAAAAGTAGATATTTTGATTATCAGTGTAGAAAATGCAGCGAAATATTCAGTCGGACAGTTTGGGATGCAATTTTTTCTCCCGAAATATTGGGAATAAGACATGTTAAATGTCCTAAATGTGGAAAACGGAGTTGGGCAATGCTGGTTCTAAAAGAGTGAATTCGTTCAGCAGAAAGAAATGTTTACAATTCACCGGAGGAAACATTTGATCAGACTTGCATTTTTGGCTCATGTATGTTATTTTATAAAGGCCTTCTTGAAGAAGGTTAAGTCGGGGCGTAGCTCAGTTTGGCTAGAGCGCTACCTTGGGGTGGTAGAGGCCGCAAGTTCAAGTCTTGTCGCTCCGACCATAAAAAGTCTTATCAGAAGCGGTTTTTTTGGAATACCGCTTCTATTTTATTTAAACTGAAACCCAAAATTGACAAAGAACATGAGATAAAAGAGAAAATGCGCCTGTTCTACAAATTATAGTTACCGGTTGATTCAGGTTGGTATAATATTTTTTTGATTTTTAACTTTACTATTCCTGACGGAACCTTCCAGTCGATTATATCACCCTCCCGGTAGCCAAGAATGGCAGTTCCAATAGGTGCCAATACAGATATTTTATTTTCCAGAAGCTCAGAATCTTCAGGATAGACCAATGAATACTCCATTTCTTCTCCGGTGTCTAAATCCTCTAAGAGGAGCTGGGAATTCATCGTAACTACATCGGAGGGTATACCTTCTGAAGACAGGATAGTCGCCCGGTTCAGTTCTTGTTCCAAGCTTTTTAAATATTCTTTGTTTTTTGCTTTGCCAAATTCCTTTTCCTGATTAATAAGCTTAAGTATGCGTTCCCGGTCAAGCAATGTGATAATAATTGTCTTGGTCATGTTATGCTACCTCTCTTTTTTAAAAAAAAATAAACCGACTATCTTTAATATTAGATTGCCGACAAATATTATAGATTTGTTTAAGTTCTTAAGAAATTATTATAGACTATCTTTCCAAATAAGTAAACTCTTATATCATGACATATGTCGGCATAAAAACGGTCGGTTCGGCACAATTCCCTGATTATTAATTGCGGCGACCTTACCCTTTGTAAGGTCGTTTATGATTCATCTAATACTTCTGGCAGAGATCAGCCAGGGAGCCGGAAATGGCTCGGTCATGTTTTTGCTGTTGACTCGTGATACTTCTATATGAATTGCTTCGGTACGCTCCAAGCCATTTTCCCGGAACAAAGCGGGAAGAGATGTTAAAATTTCGAAGTCCAATGTGTAGATCACAAAATTCAGCATCGGATTGATTGCCAGCAGGCTCTTTATTTCACTACCGATCCTAGGGGAACCCACAATAAATGCTATATTCGGCACCGGCAACTTATCCGGGATACCATCTTCCAGGGATTCAACAATTGTTACGTTGTCCAGGCCAAATTTGTCAACATTACATTTCATGGTATTCCGGTCCCTACGGTCATATTCCACAGCAATGACACTGCCTTCGGCAGCGATCATGGCAGCCTCCACCGCGATGCTCTCACCGGAGATTATACAGATATTATCCTGGTCCCCGAGATTAAGCTTATTCATGATTACAGCCCGGACTTCCCGGCAGACATACCGAACAGAGCCGCAGGAGAAACGGCTGTTCTCCATACCTATCTGATAATTCGTTGCAGCATTAGGATTCAGGATCAACATAGCTGCCGAGGCATTGATGCCGCGATTAATCATATCTGAGAGCTTGTCGTGCTTGATCTCGCCTGCTGGGTCTGCCCCCTCATTGTACCAGATCTCACAGTCCCCCAGTTCCGCATTCCACATATCGTAAAAGATATCCGGATGTCCGGCGTCCGTAAAGATCAGCACTGCCCGGTTGCTCATCACGGTCGGAATCAGGTTCTTATTCTTCCCTGTAATATCCAGCATCTTCAGTTTTGCCAGGTTAATCTCAACCTTCCGTGAGAAATACTCAAGCCAGGATAAAATGACCTCATTAGTAAACATTGTTTGTTCCACAGGCAAAACCTCCTTGTTTACAGTCATCATACCATATTTTATGGGTTTATTTCCAGACTCGGCAGAGCTTTAAGGCCCCGGAAACCTCTGATCAAGCATCGTGTCGAAAGTTTATTTTTGGACTCATTGGATGTGCGTACTTGAGAAAGCGGGGATGTCAAATCTAAGCAGGGATTTAAGCACCGGTGTGCTCCAGCAAGCGTTCCCATTTTTGATCCACATATTGCTGGGCTTCTTCAATCATCCACTCATTGCCTTTCTGGAACATGTTGCGGAACCGGCCCTGAGTACGCAGATAGTCTGCTACGGGCAGTTTTTTCTTCGGTGTATAGCTCAGCCGCCACACTCCCTCTTCTACTTCGTAAAGAGGCCAGACGCAGGTATCCACCGCCAGCTTAATGATCTCGGCAAGCTTGTCCATGGGATAGTCCCAGCCGCGGGGACATGGGGATAAGATGTTTAAAAAGCAAGGACCCTCGGTATAAATTGCTTTATGGGACTTGATGTGCAGATCCTTGAAATTGCCGAGCGGGGCGGTCTGGGCTGCATAAGGGATATTATGGGCAACCAAAATCTCAGTCAGATCTTTTTTATGCTGTTGCTTGCCTTTTTGTGCAGAACCTAAAGGGGTCGTAGTCGTGCGGGTAAAACGCGGCGTTGAAGATGAACGCTGGATTCCGGTGTTCATGTAAGCCTCATTGTCATAGCAAACATAGACCATGTCATGGCCACGTTCCATAGCGCCTGAGAGGGATTGAAACCCGATGTCATAGGTGCCGCCGTCACCGGCAAAAGTAATGAACTTGACGGTTTCTTCCAGCTTGCCCCGCCGTTTCAAAGCCTTATATGCTGCTTCCACTCCGGAGCAGGTAGCCGCAGAGTTTTCAAAAGCAGAATGAATATAGCTATCCATATAGGCAGTGTAGGGATACATAAAGGTGGAGACTTCCAGACAACTGGTAGCATTAACTACTACTGCCTTATCCTCCTTGTCCAGGGCACGCAGGACTCCTGCCACAATAACCCCTGCGCCGCAGCCGGCGCAGAGCCGGTGTCCCCCGGTGAGACGTTCCGGTTTTTCTACCTCCCGTTTTAGGTCATATACCCTGTTCATGCTTCAACCTCCTTTGACCTTTGTCCCATATGTGTATATACTGGTCCGGTTTTGCCGGTCAAAACAATCTCTGCCAGCCGGTCGAACACTTTTTCAACATCCCCGGTTTTAAAGTCGCGGCCGCCCAGGCCGTATACAATATTAATCAGATACGGGCGTTCTTTCAGATCATACAAAGCACTGCGGGTCTCGGCAAATAAAGGACCTCCATTGGCCGAAAAACCCTCGGACTTATCCATGACCGCTGCAGCCTTGCAGCCGGCCAGGGCACGGGCCAGTTCCTCGCCTGGGAAAGGACGAAAAATCCTGATTTTTACAAGCCCAGCCTTAACACCCTGCTCCCGCAGCTTGTCGATAGCTGCTTTGGCAGTCCCGGCACTGGAGCCGATCAGGACCAGAGCGAGTTCTGCATCATCCATTTTGTATTTTTCAAACAGGCCGTAGTGCCGACCGGAAATCCTTTCAAACTCGGCGGCTACCTCCAGTATTCGGGCCTTGGCTGCCTTCATTGCCTCGGCCTCCTGGACCTTGTGTTCCATATAATAGGCACTTACATCGTATGGTCCTACCGCCAGCGGATTTTCTTTTTTCAGCAGATAGTGTTCAGGGTTATAATCCCCGACAAACTTACGCACAATATCTGTCTCCAGAAGCTCGATATTCTCTATGGCGTGACTGGTGATGAAGCCATCCATGCAGGTCATAACCGGCAAGCGGACGCCCGGGCTCTCGCCGATAGGCATAGCCATGAGAAAATTATCATAAGCTTCCTGATTATTTTCGGCATAGATTTGGATCCAGCCACTGTCGCGGGCCCCCATGGAGTCGGAGTAGTCATTATTGATATTAATCGGCCCCGAAAGGGCCCGGTTGACACAGGCCAGGGTAATGGGCAGGCGGCAGGAAGCAGCTACATAGAGAAGTTCATACATCAGTGCCAGTCCGCAAGCTGAAGTCGCACTGACGGATCTGGCTCCTGCGGCTTGCGCCGCAATGCAGACGGACATTGAACTGTGTTCCGATTCCACGGTTACGTATTCGGTAGTTACCTCGCCATTGGCCACATAATCGGCGAAGTATTCAGGAATTTCTGTCGAGGGAGTGATAGGGAATGTTCCCATGACATCCGGGTTTATCTGTTTAATTGCATAAGCCACGGCCTCGTTGCCGGAAAGGCAGCTGCTCATAAGGCCACACCTCCGGACACCATGGTAATCGCCTTGAAGGGACACACATTTTCGCAGATGCCGCAGCCCTTGCAGTGTAGATAATTGAAGTCCAGGCGTTTTCCGTCCTTCACCGGAATTGAACTGTCCGGGCAGAATGGGATACAAAGCATACAGTGCTTACAGGCTTCCTCGTGAAAAACAGGCGTGTTGGTCCGCCAAGTACCGGTATTGAAAGCCCGTGCGGTTCCCGGTTCGTAGATCTCCCCTCCGGGGGTCAGGTCCTGCCAGGGGGTATGTTCGTTAATATCCTTCGCCTTAATCATCCTACCCGCACCTCCTCCATGGATTTTTTTAGGGTTGCCATGTTCCCCTCAACAACTTGGGGCTTGGCAGCAAATTTATGTTTAAAGGATTTTTCAATATCTGCTAAAAAGCTCCCGGTTTCCAAAACACCGCTTACTTTAACCACAGCGGCCAGCATAGGGGTATTCGGGAAGTTTTTGCCCAGAATTTCTTCCGAAATGCGGCGGGCATCTATGGTACAGATTTTTCCGCTCCATCCCCTCAGCCTGGGATACATCTCCCGGGGAGAACTGGAAGTGTTAATGATTACAGCACCGTCTTTTTTCAGTCCTCCGGTTACGTCGATGCTGTCCAGCAAGCTTTCATCTATTACAACTACATAGTCCGGTTCGTAAATATTGGAATGGATTGTACAGCGTTTTTCACTGATACGATTATAAGCTGTAATCGGGGCTCCCATCCGTTCCGGTCCATACTCCGGAAATCCCTGAACAAATTTTCCTTCTAAACCGGCGACATCTGCCAGCAGCAGGCAGGCCATTTTGGCTCCCTGTCCGCCCCGGCCGTGCCAACGGATTTCCACTACATCTCTGGTTGCCATTGATTTTCCTCCTCGTATGCTTAAGTCAGTATAATTATTAAAACTAAAAAGCCTTCGTCCCGTAAAGGGACGAAAGCCTGAAAGACATTCGCTATACCACCCATTAACACTGCATACCATTATATGCGCTCCCTGTGACGGGGGAAACCGGCGAAGCCTACTGGATTACTCGTTCGGTCCGCAGCTCAGGAGGGATTTTCGGGTTCAGACTACTGGTACCAGGCTTGCACCATCCCCGGCTCGCTGCAACGTTCGGCTGAAACGTACTTTCTCCGTCAACGCCTTTATAACTTAAATTTATAAATAAATATACTTTCTGGACAGTGTTTTGTCAATCACTATGTCGAATATTCGAAAAACCGGATGGTATGTACCGGGTTTTTGTTTGCGATGAAATCCACTGTCTGCAAACTTATGTCACAAATCCTTTTGCTCGTTTAATATCAAGAAAATGCAAGTAAGTAAGAATTTGAAGACAAAAAGCATTACGTATCGAATCGAGTCATAATATGATGTTTACCACTTTTAACTAAAGGATATTTAAGTTAATATGTTTAATATTAGTATAAGTGGTATAAGTGAATATTTGAAAAATATTTTAAGAAAGAGTGAAGATATGGATAAAGAAGACAAAAATGTAAACAACGGAGAAGAAAGAATAAATGAAAGCACATTTGAACTGCCTGGGGAAAACTCTTTATTAAATGCCGAAATTGAGAGAGTAAAGAAAGCCAATAAATTTCTCCGGGAAAATGTTGAAAAGTACCGGGCAATAATTCATTCAATGGACGAAGGATTTTGTATTATCGAAATGATTTTCGATTCGGAAGGCAAGCCTGTTGATTGGCGTTACTTGGAATCTAATCCTGCGCATGAGATGTATACCAGGCTGAAGAATGTTGAAGGAAAATTAATTAGTCGCTTGGCACCGAAAACAGAACTATCCTGGTTTGAACTCTATGGTAAAGTGGCTTTAACAGGGGAACCGATGCGTATCGTTGAAGCAGCATTGGGTGGAAAGATTTGCTATGATTTGTATGCTTTTAAAATTGGCGGGCAGGATTGCCGAAAAGTAGCTGTTTTCTCCAAAGATATCACTGAGCGTAAAAAGTATGAGGAACAGTTAAAAGAGCAGGCTCAAGCAATTGGAGAGCTTTCCACACCGGTTATCCAGCTTTGGGATGGTATCCTGGCTCTTCCGCTGATAGGGACTATAGACAGTGCCCGAGTCAGACAAATTATGGAGAACCTCTTAAACGAAATTATTCAAACCAAGTCCAGCCAGGTAGTTATAGATATTACGGGTGTCCCGGTTGTAGACACCGGGGTAGCTTCCAGGTTAATGCGTACTGTGGAAGCAGCCCGCCTGCTGGGTGCGGAATGCATCCTGACCGGAATCAGTCCGGTTATTGCCCAAACCCTCGTAACTGTTGGGGTAAACTTGGGGAGGATTAAAACCCGGGCAACTTTGAAAAACGGACTGGAGTCAGCTTTAAAAAACCTTAATATGCGGGTAACTGATAACGAAAAGTAACAGAAAGAAATAGATTCAATTAAAGGGGAATTTTATTAACAAAATTAATTGACACCCATTAACCCCCTGCGTTTATTAGTAACTCACATAAATTCCGGCGGCAATATTCCCAAACATTGATGCGCCTTCCACGGCAGCAAGGCTTTTTATGGAACTACCCTGTCATATATTCCTGTTATAAATAAGGCCAAAAAAAGGGTTCACCTATAGTGAACCGGGAAAGAAAGTTGGTGGATATTCAAAAAAGAAAGGTAGATAAGGATAAGGTTAATTAATTATATGCGAGAAAATTCTTAATATTCACTTTTTAACTCAATTTTTGAGGATTATCTCCATCAAGGCTTTTCGGTTTTTCAATCTCCTAACGTTTCGACAAATGCCCAATATAAATCTTCGGCATATAGTTCCAAGACGGAACCATCCGTAAAGACAAGGTCAAAACCAGTCTGCCTGTTATTCTGATATTTGTTGGTAATGATAAAATCAATTGTTTTACCTTGAATTTTGTGCAGAAGTTCCTGGTATTTATCCATTAAAATCACCTCATAAAAAGGTTATCATAATCAGGAATCAGAATCCAGTTATTACTTAGGGCTTGCTAAAGATTGAAAAAAGTCAGTAATAACAAGGGTTTGATGGCTCTTTTGTCGAATTTAAATGCAAGGAAAAATGTTTTAAACCCCTAAAAACCTTGCACTTGGAGGAGATTAGATGTACCGCAAACCTAATCCGCAGTTAACTATAGATGACTTTATCCTACCGTTTTCCGGCAAGCTAAGTGCTGAAAACCGATGGGTTAAGCTAGCAAAACTCATACCTTGGAATGAATTCGAGAAAGACTATGCATTCATGTTCCCGAGTGATCGTGGCAATGTTGCTAAACCTGTCCGCATGGCCTTAGGGTCACTAATCATCCAGGCCCGTTGCGGTTATACAGATCGTGAAGTAGTGCAGCAGCTTACGGAAAATCCCTACCTGCAGTACTTCATCGGTCTGAAAGAGTATCAACTGAAGCCGCCGTTTACTCCGGTAGCGCTGGTAAAATTCCGTAAACGGTTCAAAAAGGGACGTTTGGAGAAGATCAATGAGCGCATAGTGTTGGCCATGGTACGGGAGCAGGAGGCAAAGAACAATGAAACCAAGGAAGATGACAATAACCACAATGATCCTCAGAGCAGTTCCAAAAGAGAGGATACGGAGAATGGAGCAGAAAAGGTAGTCTCTGCAGAACCACAAACTAATCAAGGAATCTTGATTCTGGATGCTACCTGTATCCCGACCGACATTAAATATCCGACTGATCTGGGGTTGCTCAATGAAGCCAGGGAAAAACTCGAAGAGATCATCGATACCCTTCACAGCGTGGGCGGCAAAGAAGGCAAAAAACCGAGAACCTATCGTCAAAAGGCAAGAAGAGCTTACCTGAGTATCTCTAAACAACGCAGTCCAAGGAAAGTCCAACTTCGTCGGGGTATTAAACATCAGCTGCAATACTGCAAACGGAACCTGCGTCATGTAGATCAAATGTTAATAGAAGTACCTTCTGGAATGGCTGTTTTAAGCCGAAGACAAGTCCTGCTGCTGAAAACCATTCGTACCGTGATTACTCAACAGGAGACGATGTACAAAGCTAAAAACCATCGGGTTGCGGATCGCATCGTCAACCTTTATCAGCCACATGTCCGGCCCATAGTAAGAGGCAAAGTGAGCGCAGCAGTTGAGTTTGGGGCGAAGGTTGCCATCAGTATCGAAAACGGCATCTGCCGTATTGAAAAGCTGTCTTGGGATGCCTATAACGAAGCTGGTACACTCATTGAAAGCATGAAACGATACAAGCATCGAAATGGATACTACCCAGAAGCTGTTTTAGCCGACAGAATCTACCGCAATCGAGATAACCTGGCCTTTTGCAAAAAGAACAACATTCGGCTTAGCGGACCTAAACTGGGCAGACCATCAGCAAATGCCCAAATGCAGAAAGCAGAGAAAGCGCTTGAGCGGCTGGACGCGCGGATGCGCAACGCGGTGGAAGGAAAATTCGGTGAAGGAAAGAGAAAATATGGGCTTGACAGGATCTATGCAAAACTGAAAGGAGCGGCAGAGAGCATGATTGCTATGCAATTTTTGGTCATGAACTTGGAGCGTCTGCTCAGAGTTCTTTCTGTCCAAATTTTATGGAGATTATTTGGAAGATCAATTGCTTTAATTTTTGCTTAATTTTCAAAAAACCTAATTTGGTTAGCTAGCCCTAATTAGAATACCTTTCATTGGTGACCTGAAATTATAAGGCCTTTACCAAGTATGTGTACTATACACGGTATAATTTCTGACTTATATAGATTTGCCCCGGAGGAATTGTCTTCCGGGTTTTTTGCTAAACTAAAATGACTCCTCAAAAATTACTTAATGGATGGATACTTTCGCCACAATACGGGAATTTTAACCAAGAATAGGTAATTTGCTTTTTATCCTTTTCAAGCAAAAGCAATGATGAGGCTTTGATTAACTGGGCCTTTGTTAAGAAAGAAGCGTGGCTATCATAGATAAAATCTTTAAATTTCCTTCATCAGAAGACCGCCTTAATATTCATAAGCTTATAAACCACTACGCAAGAGATAAATGCAGCCGTAATGAGATGATGCGCCGGATAGCCGACATTATTGAAAAGTACAAAGTTGCAAGATTCCCTGTCTTCGGTTACTCTGTCCGAATTCGGCAGTATTACAAAGACCTTCCGATTATCTCAATTGAAAGTACGGTAGTAACCGATTCTTGCCCGGAATGCGGTGCGGGAACAAGCGCAACCAGGTATCTCCGGACAGAGCAGGAGAACCTGCATGGAGACTATGACCTGATAAGCGTTGCCTGCCTCGAATGTGGGGGTGTGTTTATGTGCAAGGGATTAAACAAAGAATCCCCTGTCAAAGGGGATTGAAATGGATCAAATCAACAGGTTAGACGGGCAGCAGAAGAACTGCCGAAAAAGATGATTATCAAGAAATATTTAATGCGTTGGTTGAGAAGAAAGGAATTCTCGAGCCGGCGTATTTTGTTATTTTGGCTTGAATCTAAAAAACTTCGGGTATTTTGGGACAAAATCCGGAAAGTGGACATACCCTAATAGTGGAAATAGATCAAAAGAGAGTTTTGATTTCCAAATTTTATTTAGTCTGTATCTGCACAATGCCAAAGTGGTAGATAGTGTCAGGGACGAGGCTAAATCATAAAAAGAAAGGATGAAAAAACCTATGTCTTCAAATCCGGCTTTTATCCCAACTGCATCTTTGGTGAATTGCCTTCCCTTGGCAGTTACCGAAACAACCCCGGGAGTATTATTAGTTACAGTTTCGATTCCGGCAGAATCGGTGATCACATTGCCCACGCCAGCCCTGGAGATCAAGAAAATAACAAAAAAAGTAAAGATAACCCAGTGCCGGTTCTTCAATGCAATTCCTCCGATTGTTGTCGGTCAACCTGCCGATACTGCCAAGCTGTTCCTGAGAGGCTTTGTCAGGAAAGATATTCAATATACGGAAATAACGGAAGGGAGCCCAACTGAAACAACAGTAGCA
>JAQVLN010000022.1 GCA_028704155.1 Desulfitobacteriaceae bacterium | reverse complement strand
TATCTATTTGTCATTGTTATGTAATAACAACGTAATATAATATAAACAAATGAATTACTAAGAAGGTTTGGGTGAATAGCAGTGTATGCTCAAGTTCTGTGGCCACTTTGCTAACGCGGGCTAAAAATAAAAAATATGAGATTGTCTGTATTATTCCTGGTGAGGAACTGAGTTTAGAAGGAGATGATTGGAGTGAAGAAGAAACAAAGGATTAATCCGATCTTACTGCGTAAAAAACTTCGGTTTCGGCCGGGATTTTATTTGATAATTTTTATTTTTTCCATGATTATAGGAAGTTCTTTAATTCATTTATGGTCACTCCACATAAGTATGAAGAAAGAATTGGCAGAGCTTAATAGACAAAAAATCAGCTTGCTAGAGCAGCAAAGACATTACGAAGACGAAATTGCCCGGTTGAATACCCCGAGTTATATAGAACAATTAGCCCGGGAACAACTTGGGTTAGTAAGACATGGTGAGATTATTATTGCCCCTAAAAAGTAATTTATTATCTGATAGCCTAATCTTGACAGTCTTCTGATTGACTGGATATAATGTAATAGTCATAAATCATAAGGAGGAGTTTGCTTCGTATGGCCATTGTGGTTGGCAGTATTATTGAGGGAAAAGTTACTGGCATAACAAATTTTGGTGCTTTTATTGAATTACCTGATAAAGTGATAGGGTTAGTTCACATTTCAGAAGTTGCCGATGCCTATGTCAAAGATGTAAGGGATTATCTTAAAGAGAAAGACACTGTGAAAGTTAAAGTTATTCATGTTGATGAAAAGGGGAAAATTGGACTTTCAATTAAGCAGGCCAATCCGAGTGTTCGGATAAATCGCGAACGACGGCCAATGGCAGTCTCTTTTGAGGATAAACTCAGTAAATTTATTAAGGACAGCGATGAACGCCAATTAGAATATCGTAAAGCCACTGAATCTAAACGGGGTGGCCGGGGATCTAGTCGTTATTAATATTTAAATGAGCTACCGCCTGAAAGGGCGGTTTTTTATTGCATTTTTTGTAAGAAATGACTCAATTATGCTAAATAATAAGAGTTCTTTTGCTTCGAATAATCCGGATTTTGTTATCAATATTTTTCATGATACTAAATATAGTAATTGCTTAGCTGAATCATCAGTTTCTGAAGCGGAATTAAAGAATAAGGTCGAAAGTTGTTTAAATTTTATGACAGCGACTGACAGCCTTTTACACTTTGTGGAAGGTATAATATTTATATAAAATGTAAGAGGTGAATTTATGGCTGATTGGACGACTCTAAAGGTTGAGCATGGATTGAGAGAAGGTAGATTTTCTTTTGAAAAAGTAATACTTCCCTTTATTTTGGGGGGAATATTAGCCCGTGGGAGCATTATAGGAATATATCCATTCGGAATAGCTTATGGAGTAGCACTTATTTTAAGGGGTGGTAAAGGGCTTCCTTTGGGTTTACTGGGGATTTTACTAGGGACGATTTCTCTTTCTATTAATGAGATAAAGCCTGTTCTGGGGGTTATCTTGGTCCTGGGTGCATTAGGAGCAGTCCTTCCCCTTGTACGTAAACGGAAATGGGAAGGAATTTACGTTGCTTTTATGACAGGTATTACAGTTACTTTGGTTTTTCTGTTAATGGAATTTGCCAAACCGGATCTTTATAGCATCCTCTCGGCAGGGCTTTGTGGGATATTAACGGGTGGTTTTGCTGTGATTTTTCGGTTTGCGCTATTACACCAGGATGCTTTATGGCGGGGTGAGTTTACCCAGGAACAAGGAATAGCATGGCTGTTGTTGTTAATAGGGTTTTTAAGCGGAATTCAGGGCGTACAACTGCTGGAAATGAATTTTCCTGTGATTGTTATAAGCTTTTTTATTCTTCTAATTTCAGAACGGTTTGGTGCGGGTACAGCTGCCGGTGTAGGTGCTTTACTTGGATTTATTCCCCAGTTAACCTTTAATGTTCAGAACCTGATGGATGCAGGGATTTTTGGGTTGGCGGGTTTTTGTACAGGAGCTTTCCAACGGTTTGGAAAACTGGGGATGGGCATAGCCTTTTCGGCGGTTACTCTAATTTTGACCTTCTTTTTAAGAGAAAACACTGAGTTTTCCCAATTGATTTCTTCTGCCATAGGACTTTTGCTTTTTTTGATCTGGCCAAGCAGTAAACCTGGGACCAGCTTCCTTAAACATAAACCCCTGCCTGAAGTTGAGGCAACTGTTACCAAAGTTAAGGCCCTGGCAGAAGTAATTGATCAGATTGCCCTGAGCTATCAGGCTGCTGAGGCTGAGGTTTCGGAGGAAAAACCTGAAATTCCGGAATTAATGAATGTTTTAGTAGAACGCGTTTGTAAAGGATGCCCAACAATTGGTGTTTGTTGGGAACGAGAATTTTACAAAACTTATCACTTGATTTTTGAGATTTTTGAGCTGATGGAGAAGTCAGGTAAAGTAGAGAGTAAGGAGCTTTCAATCGAGTGGAAGCGTCACTGCGGCCGAATTAAAGAAATGTTATTAGGGATCCAATTTCTTATGGAACAAGAACGAAACAAGGAAGTCTGGAGAAAGAAATTAGCCCTGAATAATAAAAGTTTATCTTTGCAGTTCCAGAATGTTTCCCAAGTCATCAGCCATTTTGCCAAAGAATTATATGGCCAACACAATTGGGAGGGGACAATGCCTGCAGGCCTGGCACGCCGGCGGCGAAGTTTTTTGGATGTTGGAGTCGCAGGTTTCACCAAAAGTGAAAATAGTTTAAGTGGGGATAACTATGCGTCCCTGGCATTTAATCCTACCCAACATGCTTTTGTTATCTGCGATGGCATGGGTGCAGGAGAAAGTGCTGCTAAAATGAGTTCTACAGCATTAACTCATTTGGAACAACTATTAAATACCGGTTTTAAAGCGGAAGGAGCAGTCCAGGCACTAAATTCAATACTTGTTCTGCGTTCACCGGAAGAAAGTTTTGTTACTGTTGATATGACTATTGTTGACTTGGAGTCTGAGAATGTTCAGTTAATTAAAGTGGGAGCATCTCCATCTTATATCAAGCATACCGAAAAAACCGAGATTCTAAGTTCTTCCAGTCTTCCGGTAGGGATTTTGAATCAGATTGATATTCCTGTTATTGAAGCTGAAATGCAAGCAGGCGATTATCTGATAATGGCAAGTGATGGCATACATGATGTTTTAAAAGATGGGACAGACTGGCTAAAGTTATTCCTGGAAAATGTGGTTGTAAAACATTCGCAGGAATTGGCAGATAAGATTACTGCAGAAGCCAAGCGCTTAAGTAATGGGATTATGCATGATGACGGGGTAGTTTTAGTTATTTGTAAAAGTAATTGGAATAGCTAGGGGAGGGCCGGGAAGACGGTCCTTTCTTTTATGCTTGAGATTATGCTTATGCGCGTTTGCCGTTGGTAACGGTATTGGGCTATAATAATATTAATAGGAAAAAAGGGGAGCGACGGGTTGTATCAAAGGTTATGCACACAAGTTTTTCCGGAATTGATTACTGATAATGTGAAAGTTCTGGTGGCTGTGTCAGGGGGGCCTGATTCTGTAGCATTAGGACATCTTTTATGGCGCTATGCTCATGAGAAAAAGGTCAGGGGACTGTCTGTGACTTTTTCTCATGTTCATCATGGAATTCGAAAAGAGTCTGATGAAGAGGCGATTATGGTTCAAAAGATGGCTGCTGAATTAGGTGTCCCTTGTATAGTTCACTGGTTTAATGCCAAGGAATATGCTAAATTATCTGGACAGTCCTTTCAGTTGGCTGCCAGAGAATGGCGCTATGCCCGGTGGAAGGAGGATTGTCAGCTGGAAGGCTGTTCTCTTCTGGCCACAGCCCACCATTTGGGAGATCAGGCTGAAACTATTCTCTATCGTCTTTTGCGGGGGAGTGGAACAGCCGGTTTAGCAGGAATTCATCCGTCAAAAAGTGGAATTATCAGGCCTTTATTGGGTATTACTAAGGAGGAAATCCTTGATTATTGCCGGCAGGAAGGGTTAATGTTCGCTTTAGACAGTTCTAATGAAGAACCGCTTTACGACCGTAACAGGATACGTTTGGAGTTAATACCTGAACTGGAAAAGAGCTATAATCCCAGGATTATAGAAGCCTTGGGACGTACCGGAAAATTGTTGAGATGGGATGAAGATTTTTTGGAGACTAAAGTTGAGGAGGTTTGGGAGAAATATTGTCTGCAAAGTAACTCAGAGGAGGTTGCTCTGCATCCGGCTGTCTTTCAGGAACCGTCGGCAATTCTGTCCAGGCTTTTACGCAGGGCTGCGCTAATTGTAACTGCTGGAGCACGTCTTAGTTTTGGATTTGTGGATAAAATAATGAATAGTAAAGGAATTGTAGGCTGGTCTCAGGATATACCGGGCTTTAGGGTGGAAGTTCATGCAAGAGGAATTATCTTTAAAAAATCTCAAGGGGCAGTTTCGGAATCTTTAAAACAAGAAATTTCATTTAATGTACCATTGCAGCTTAGCCAGTGGGTAAGGATTTCCGATTTGGAGATTAGAGTAGGCCTGTTTTTATCCGGGACAGACAGAGAGCAACTTTTTAATCAAGATAATGTGGCTTGTTTTGCGGTCGGTAATCAGGAAGAACGAAATAGATTTGTGCAGTCCCTGGTCTGTCGTTCCAGGAAAAACGGGGACAAAATGTGGTTTAAGGGTGTAGGGCATAAGATGCTGAAAAAGGTATTCCAGGATGCCCATGTATCTGCCCGGGAAAGAAATACTTTACCTTTGATTGTTGCAGCCGATGAAGTATTGTGGATTCCGGGAGTAAAAAGAAGCGATCGGTTTTTACCAGAGGATCAGAGTCTTAAACTATTATGTGTAGTGAAAAAGGTTTAGATTAAATAATTTTGTAAAATAGGTTATGCATATGGTATAATATTTAATATTGTGCTGGTAGAAGTTATTATCGGGGGGGATCCAAAAGTTGAAATTTTCCAAGAATGTAGCTATTTATTTATTGATTATTCTTTTGGCCATAATGCTGATAAGGGGGCTTAATCCTCCTGTAGATAAAAGTTTGGGGTTTGATTATAATAGTTTTTACAAGGCTGTTCTTGAGGATAAAGTACAAGAGGTTGTACGTGTAGAAGAAGAAAGTGGGATCCTTTATTCAGTTACCCTTAAAGATAATACTAAGTACGATATCTTGGGCCCCTCCAATGATCCTGAATTATTGGATGCATTGAAACAACATGTTTCTGTTATTAAGTCTGATAAACCGGCGGAGGCGCCTTGGTGGATGGGCTTGGCAACAACATTGTTATTACCCCTCGTGATTATTGGTTTGTTCTTTTTTATGATGCAGCAGACCCAGGGTGGAGGAAACCGGGTTATGCAGTTTGGCAGAAGCAGGGCGAAACTTATTAGTGACGAAAAGAAAAAGGCTACTTTTGAAGATGTGGCAGGAGCTGATGAAGTAAAAGAAGAACTCCAGGAAATAGTTGAATATTTAAAATACCCTCGAAAGTTTACTGAATTAGGTGCAAAAATCCCTAAGGGGGTTTTATTATATGGTCCGCCGGGAACCGGAAAAACATTGTTGGCACGGGCTGTAGCAGGAGAATCCGGAGTGCCGTTTTTCAGTATAAGCGGTTCTGATTTTGTCGAGATGTTCGTTGGAGTAGGGGCGTCGCGGGTTCGTGATTTATTTGAACAAGCGAAAAAATCCTCTCCCTGTATTGTATTTATTGATGAAATCGATGCGGTAGGCCGGCAACGGGGTGCCGGCCTGGGCGGGGGTCACGATGAACGTGAACAGACACTTAATCAACTTTTGGTGGAGATGGACGGATTCAGTGGGAATGAAGGAGTAATTGTTATTGCGGCTACTAACCGTTCGGATATTCTTGATCCGGCACTTCTTCGTCCCGGACGTTTTGATCGCCAGATAGTTGTTGATGTTCCTGATGTCAGAGGACGTGCGGAAATTCTAAAAGTTCATTCTAAAAGCAAACTTCTCCGAGATAATGTTGACTTAGAAGTTTTGGCACGTCGCACACCGGGTTTTACAGGTGCAGATCTAGCCAACCTGATTAATGAAGCGGCTTTACTTACAGCTCGCAGGGGTGAAAAAGATATTGGAATGCAAACTTTGGAGGAAGCCGTTGAGAGAGTTATAGCTGGACCTGAGAAAAAGAGCCGGGTAATAAGTGATTTTGAGAAAAAACTTGTTTCCTATCATGAAGCAGGGCATGCTTTGGTTGGAGAATTGTTAACCTATACAGACCCGCTCCATAAAGTATCTATAATTCCTCGCGGAAGGGCCGGGGGTTATACACTGCATTTGCCTAAAGAAGATCGTAACTATATGACAAAGTCCCAAATTCTTGATCAAGTCACCTTACTCATGGGCGGACGGGTTTCGGAAGCATTGGTTTTGAACGAAATTAGTACCGGAGCATCTAATGATTTAGAAAGAGCGACGGGGTTAGTCCGTAAAATGATTACCGAATTAGGCATGTCTGAGGAACTTGGTCCCCTTACCTTTGGGCATAAGGAAGAACAGGTATTTTTAGGACGGGATATTGCCAGGGACCGTAATTACAGCGAAGCTGTTGCTTATGCTATAGATAAGGAATGTAAAAGAATTATTGATGAGTGTTATCAGAAGGCACAAAGTTTACTTACTCAAAACATTGCTAAATTACATGCTGTAGCAGAGACCCTAATGGAGAAAGAGACCTTGGAGGCTAAGGAATTTGCCGCTTTGATAGCTAAATTTGATACTGAAACATCGGTAGATGAAACTCTGGCTGATAACGTTCAGGCTAAAGAAGATGAAGTTTAAAGTAGATTCGAAGTTTTAGACATACTTATGCTTACCCAAATTTATACTTTTTGATATTATAAAAAATAATAAATTTAAATGAGGAGTGAGTACTTTGGAAAGAACGTTTTTGATGATTAAGCCTGATGCTGTACAACGTGGGCTGGTTGGCGTTATTATTGCCAAGTTAGAGGCTAAAGGATTTAAATTAGTTGGATTGAAATTAATTCAAGTTGATCGCGCTTTGGCAGAAGAGCATTATGTTGAACATAAAGGCAAGGGCTTCTTTGAACCAACTGTTGAATACATTATGTCTTCTCCGGTAGTGGCAATGGTCTGGGAGGGCAAGAATATTGTGGCTATGGCTAGGGAAATGATGGGGGCAACAAATCCTGCCAATGCAAATCCTGGTTCAATTCGTGGAGCCTATGGCATGGATATCAGCCGTAATATTATTCATGGTTCTGATTCTCTCACCAGTGCCGAACGGGAAATCAATCTCTATTTTAAACCGGCTGAACTCCTCGATTATAAAAAAGCTGGCGAGGAATGGTTGAGCGAGTAATAAGGACACCCAGTGGAGTGTCCTTTTTTTCACTTCAGGATTCTCGTGTCGTTAACGACAGTGCCACATAATTATCAGAAACAGAAAGTATAAATTTTGGGTTGGCATAAGTGTAGCTAAGGCTTTCGATTAATGCTTGGTTAAGGCTGATTTTTTATTTAAAAGATTTAGTTTGGGCCAAGTTTATTTATATACTTAAATGAATAGATTTTGGTACAATTCAAGTGCAGTGAAGAATTTTCTATTATTAAAGCATTAAATTTTTTGTGTTTAAATCGGGGGTGGGTCTGATTGGTATGGTATAAAAATGCAAGATATCTTTTAACACTGGCTGCGTTTGTGACAGGGATATTATTTTTAATGCTGTTTAAATCCAATGGTGTCTTGGGAGATCCTGTGACAACTGCAGAGACAACTTTGCCTAATCTGGTCCAAACTGAACTGGAAAATCTGCAATTAGCTAATGATAATGAAAAATTGCGTCAGGAACTAACGAACTATGAACAAGGACAAACCTCTGCAATGTTGGCAGATCAGCAATTGCTTGATGCTAAAAGAAATGCCGGCTTGAACAGTATGAATGGTCCTGGCCTGCAGATTACTCTTGATGACTCCAATCGTCAGGCTGAGGGAGCAGATACTCAAAATTATGTAATACATGAAGCATATATCCGGCAGTTGGTTAATATTCTTTGGAGTGGAGGCGCGGAGGCTATTTCTGTAAACGATCAGAGGATAACCAGTGATACTGAGTTTTTCTGCAGTGGTCCATTTATTCAAATTAATGGAACAAGGCAAATGACCCCATACGTTATATCGGCAATCGGAGATTCCCATAATTTACAGTCGGCCCTTAATTTTCATTATGTCTGGGATCAACTTGAAGATTTTCAAAATCAGTACGGAATAATCAGGGAATTGGAGGTTCTGGATAATGTTACAGTTCCCGCAGGTAAACTCAGGACTTATCATTATGCCGAACCCGTTAAGGAGGGATAATAATGTTAAGCTCCAAACGAAAATTGATTTTACCAGTTACCCTGGTCGCAATTGTACTGGGATTCCTGATCTCACTGCAAATTAATACTCATAAAAATGTTACTGTAGCTGGACAAATCAATCAACAAAGGATTGAGGCTATGAAGACTGTTTTAAACAATTCAATGGTTCAAAATGCTCGTTTACAGGAAGAACATCGTGACCTGGATAATAGCCTGGAACAGGCACGTCAACAAGGTGGTACTGATTCCGGGTTGCTAACAGAAATTTCACAAATCCGAATGCTGGACGGAACTCAAGCGGTACAGGGCCCTGGGATTGTGATTACGATTGATGACCGTAAACAAGGCCAAAAAGTGGTTTTTCCAATCACCACTGATGATTTATTACGTATTATTAATACATTAAAATTTGCCGGGGCAGAAGCAATCAGCTTAAACGGGCAGCGAATAGTGAGTGTGACTGCTATTGTTTTGAGCGGTTCCTCAACAATACTGGTAAATCAGGTGCCTATTAATCGGCCTCAGGGAGTACCCTATGAAATTATGGCTATTGGAAATCAGGATACTTTAGAAGATTATGTTTCCAAGCTGGAGGCTGCTTCCCTGAAACAAGGAGGAATTGCTGTGAATATTACTCGTAAAATTATACAATTGCCTTCTTATAAAGGGAGTTACACTTTTAGTTTTGCCCAGTAAATTATCCTGGATTTTTTGATAATGTAAAAAGTGCAGGAAATAAGACTTTATATATTAATTAATTTCAATAATATCCTGAGCAAATATCCTGAGCAAATATCCTGATTAGTAAATTTGAGGATGAGGATAATAAAGAGGAGTAGAAAATGAAAACAGATATTGAAATTGCCCAGGCTGCGCAGATGAAACCCATTACCGAAGTAGCCAGACAAATTGGGCTTAGTGAGGATGACTTGGAGCTTTATGGCAAATATAAAGCAAAAATAAGTCTGAATGCAGCAAATCGTGTCAGGAATAATCCTGATGGCAAACTTATCCTTGTAACGGCTATTAACCCTACTCCGGCCGGAGAAGGAAAAACCACTACAACAGTAGGTTTAGGACAAGCCCTGGTTAAGATGGGTAAAAAGGCCATTGTTGCTTTACGTGAACCTTCCCTTGGACCTTGTTTTGGGATAAAAGGCGGGGCAGCTGGCGGTGGTTATGCCCAAGTTGTACCAATGGATGATATTAATCTGCACTTTACTGGAGATTTCCATGCTGTTACTACCGCCCATAACCTTTTGGCAGCTATGCTTGATAATTCCCTGCATCAGGGCAATTCCTTAAATATAGATCCGCGTCAAGTTGTTTTCCGCCGGGTTATGGATATGAATGACCGTTCACTTCGTAAAATTGTAATAGGTCTGGGCGGACGCCTGGATGGTGTTCCGAGGGAGAACGGCGTTGATATTACTGTTGCCTCGGAAGTTATGGCCATTCTTTGCCTGGCCAGTGACTTAACGGATTTAAAAGTACGCTTGGGTAAGATTGTTGTGGCCTATACATATGATGATAAACCCATAACTGCCCATGACCTTAAAGCTGAAGGTGCAATGGCTTTAATTTTAAAAGATGCTGTTAAACCCAATTTGGTTCAGACATTGGAGAATACTCCCGCATTTATTCACGGTGGTCCTTTTGCAAATATTGCCCATGGCTGCAATAGTATAATTGCCACAAAACTTGGTTTAAAGCTGGCAGATATCCTGATTACCGAAGCCGGATTTGGTGCAGATCTTGGGGCTGAGAAATTCTATGACCTCAAATGTCGGTTTGGGGATTTGAAACCGGCAGTAACTATTATTGTAGCTACAGTACGTGCGTTAAAGATGAATGGTGGAGTTCCTAAAACAGAACTGGACAGTGAGAATCTTGATGCTCTGGGCCGTGGGATCGTTAATTTGGAAAAACATATTGAAAATATGGCTAAATATGGTGTCCCGACTATTGTTGCTATCAATCGCTTTCCGACGGATACGGAAGCTGAACTTAGCTTTGTAGGTGATTGCTGCATCCAATTGGGTGCTGAGGCGGCCCTTTCCGAAGTATTCGCTAAAGGTGGAGAAGGTGGCATAGAGCTTGCTGAAAAAGTGCTTTCTTTAATTGAACATCAAAAGCCTGATTTTAAATTCCTTTATGAATTAAATACTTCTGTGGAGGAGAAAATAGGGGAAATTTGCCTGGAAATTTATGGAGCTGAAAAGGTCGTTTTTACTCCGGATGCCCAAAAAGCCGTTGATAGATACCGGGAGATGGGTTTCGGCAATCTTCCTGTTTGTATGGCTAAAACCCAGTATTCTTTATCGGACGATATGAACCTTCTGGGTCGTCCAACAGGTTTCACTATTACAGTTCGGGAAGTACGTCTTTCGGCCGGAGCGGGATTTCTAGTTCCTATAACCGGTGCCATTATGACTATGCCTGGTTTACCGAAAAATCCGGCCGCGATGAATATGGACATAGATATTAATGGAAAAATTACCGGGTTATTCTAATAACGAATCTAAAAGTTCTGGATATACCCAGAACTCTTTTATTATTTGAAAATTTTGCAATTTAATATTTTAAATTTATTTGATAAAATATTTAAGATGATTATTCGACTTAGGAAACATAAACGGAGTGAACTTTTTGATTACGCTTCCTAGGAGCCTGTTTCATAACACCAGAAATCAATTTTGCACGTCTTAAAAGCCACAATATATAGTGTTATAAATATGCCATTTGTACTAAATACGGACATCAACTTTCAGTGAAACTACTTTTGCAACAGGCTCCTAGAGTTAACAGGTTAATTAGAAATTTCAGCTATCAAGATTATCTGCTCAAAATAGCTAAGGCAGAAAAGAAACGAAAATATTGTAAACATAATTTTGATCATGGCTTGACTGTAGCACGTATTGCCTATGCTTATTTATTAGAGCAGGATGAAACTTGTTTGGAAAAAGAAATAATATATGTTACGGCCCTATTGCATGATATTGGCCGATGGGTTGAATATAGAACCGGTGAGGACCATGCTCGGGCAAGTGCCGCCTTGGCCCAACCGCTTTTGGAAGAGAGTGGATTTAATCCTGAGGAAATAAAAACGATAATTAAAGCGATCGCTGAGCACAGCAAACATAGCAGTGAAAATTTATCTGTTCTGGGCAGGTCTTTGGCTTTGGCTGATAATTGGGCCAGGGATTGCCGCAGTTGTAAGGCTAAAGATGGGTGTTACAAATTTACGGAAGAAATGGAGCAAATTATTTTCTAGGGGGTTATAACAGATGAGTGATTACGGTTTGCGCTGGATTGAGTTTACTAATGAAGTTGAAGCTAAAAAAGCATTATTTCAGATTGGTTGCAGTGAAACCGGAATTAACTTAATGGCCGGTAAGGCTTTGGGACTGGGATTAAAGCTGGAGAAGGTTCCAACATGGGTTGCCAATATATTAAAACAGGAGATGCTGGCAGCTGATGGTGATGCGGCAGTACATCGTGATGTTGTTGTTAACAAGATAGAGGAAAGTGAAGTTCTGCTCTTGGGGACCGTGTGCCAGTTCAAGTATGTTGCCCAAAAGTTGGCAATTCAGCCTTTCGGATTAAGGGAGCTTGGCAAAGAGCTTGAACAGCTGTTGCAGACACTTGAACCCCCGGCTCAACGTTACCTTGATTGTCGAGGCAAAAAGCTGATCTTAGGTGAACGAACATTAGTAATGGGTATCCTGAATTTAACCCCTGACTCATTCTCGGATGGTGGAAAATTTTATAAGATAGAAGATGCTATTCACCATGCTGAACGTTTGATTGCAGAGGGTGCAGATATTTTGGATATAGGTGCCGAATCCACCCGGCCCGGTTATCGGGAAGTGGATGCTGAAGAAGAATGGCGGCGACTGGAACCTGTTTTAAGTGCCCTGGCAGGAATATCTGTACCCATTTCAATTGATACTTATAAGGCGGTGATTGCAGACAAGGCATTGCAATCAGGTGCCAACATGATTAATGATATTTGGGGTTTGCAACGTGATCCTGACTTAGCAAGGGTGGTTGGCGAGTATGATGTACCTGTGATTGTCATGCATAATCAAAATGGTAGCGCCTATCACCATTTAATCAGTGATATTATAACTTTCCTAAAGGAAAGTATCAGACTAGCGGAAAGTTCCGGTTTGTCAGGGGATCAGGTTATTATTGATCCGGGTATAGGATTTGGAAAAACTTATGAGCAAAATCTAGAAGTTTTATCCCGACTAAAGGAATTCAGAATTTTAGGTAAACCTGTTTTATTAGGTGCTTCAAGAAAATCCACCATTGGCAAGGTCCTGGACCTTCCTGTAGAAGAACGTTTGGAAGGAACAATTGCTGCTAATGTTCTGGGTGTAGCCGCCGGCGTGGATATTATCAGAGTCCATGATGTGCCGGCAAACCGGAGGGCAATCCAGATGGCGGATGCTATTGTCAGGAAGCAAAGGGGATTAAATTATGCAGGGGCATGATGTTATTCATTTGCGCGGGTTGGAGTTTTATGCTTACCATGGTCTTTTGGCGGAAGAAAGAGCCCTCGGACAAAAGTTTCAGGTTGATCTGGATATTTTTTTAAGCCTTCAAACAGCGGGATATTCAGATAAAGTGGAAGATACAGTCAACTATGCTGAGGTCTACAGCATTATTCAGAAATACATGTTGGGAGAACCTGTTAATTTGTTGGAGAATTTAGCTGAACAGATTGCCCGCCGGGTATTGGCTGACTTTAGCTGTTATGCAGTGCGTGTTGAAATACATAAACCACAGGCACCTGTTCCGGGAATTTTCAGGGATATTTCTGTAGAGATTTGGCGTAAGAATAAGGATGCACTTTCTTTACGGGAGGAGAGAAATGAGAGCCTATTTAAGTCTGGGGAGTAATCTTGGCGAGCGTGCCTATTATCTTGGGGCTGCAATTAGAGGTTTAGGACAGTGTAAAGAAGTTAAGATTTGTAGAGAATCTTTAGTTTATGAGACAGAACCTTGGGGTTTTGCAGAACAACCTGTTTTTTGGAATATGGTTTTGGAAATTGAAACTGAATTAGACCCATTCGGACTGCTGCGTCTCTGTCAGAAGGTTGAAAATAATCTGATGCGAAAAAGAATTATTAAATGGGGGCCGCGAACAGTTGACATTGATCTTCTTCTCTATGATAATATAGTAGTGGATACGCCGGAACTCATTTTACCGCATCCTCATTTAGAGGAACGGGAATTTGTTTTGGCGCCTTTAAGGGAACTAAGGCCGGAATTGATTTTGCCCTCCGGGTATGTAATTCAAAATGTACACGGAGAAGGAAAAGTTAAGAATCTGGGTGATCTCTGTAAATCGACGATATCAACCGAGTCGTACGATATTCAAGATCGTTTACCTTAAAATATTTCACTGCATTTAGCTTAATATAATATCCTTGTAAAACCGCTTGGATCATTTTGACCGGGACGGGGAAGGAAGAAGATTAAGCACCTTCACGTTCATGGAGGTGCTTTTTTTGCTCCCCGGGATAATAGGTGGAGGGTAAGAATGAAATTTGGGATTATTGGTACAGGTGTTGTTGGAACTGCCTTGGCAGTACGGTTGGAAAAGGCAGGATATGAATGTGTTGGAGTAAACACTCGTACTGAGGAATCTTATAAGGTTTTTCGTAAGTATCTTAATAAAGGTCATTATTCCTTGGAAAGCTTAGTACCAAAGGCAGATATGCTTTTTATAACTACCCAGGACGGGGTGATTCAACAGGTAGCCAAGGAGTTAACTTCCAGGGGCCTGATAATCCCGGGCCAGTTATGGATTCACTGTTCAGGATCGCTTGGTTCTCAAGTTTTAAGAGCAGCAGAAGATGCTCCTGTCAAATGCTTGTCTATTCATCCTCTGCAGTCCTTTGCCAATATTCCCGAGGCTATAAACCTCATAAAGGGAACCCATTTTGGGATAGAGGGTGAAGCAGAAGAAGTTGCTGAGCGCATGGTGCGTGATCTGGGGGGGATACCACACCGTTTAAAGACAGCAAACAAGTCATCTTACCACGCCGGAGCGGTAGTAGCTTCAAATTATTTAGTTGTTTTGGCATCTCTTGCTGTTAAACTATTTGCTCAGGCCGGTATAGGTTCCCAAGAAGCCCTGCAATCTCTGATCCCTTTAATGAAAGGTACTCTGCATAATTTGGAGGAGATCGGGATACCACAGGCTTTAACCGGTCCGATTGCCAGGGGAGATTGTGCCGTTGTACGGGGACATTTACAGCATTTATTACCGCAGCAAGCTGCACTCTACCGGCTATTAGGGAAAGAGGCTTTAGAATTGGGACAAGCTAAGTGGCAACAAGCAGGATTGCTTTATCCTGTGGATGCTTTGAAAGAACTGGAAGACCTTCTTTCCAGCTAAAACGCAAGGCAGAAGGGGTTAGACATAGAAAACTAATAAGTAAATAGTTAAGGTTTTCCCGGTAATGCAAGTGGAAAGGATGCTTTGGCGAATGCAGAAAGTTACTCAAATTAGGGAATTACGTCAAATTATTAGAGCCCAGAGACGTTTGGGAAAGTCTATTGCCCTTGTTCCGACGATGGGGTACCTGCACAGAGGGCATTTAAGTTTGGTTGAACATGCCAAAGGGGATGGAGTTTTCATAGTCATGTCCCTTTTCGTAAATCCTCTGCAATTTGGGGTAAAAGAAGATTTTTCTAAATATCCACGTGACCTGGAAAGAGATGCCGAAATGGCTGAGAAAGCAGGGGTCGATTTGCTGTTTCATCCCGATGTTGCAGAGATGTACCCGCAGCCTGTACTCAGTTATATTGACATAGATGAGCTAGCCGGAGTTTTATGCGGCACCTCTCGACCTGGACATTTCCGGGGGGTTTGTACAGTGGTTGGGAAATTATTCAATATTGTCCAGGCTGATAAAGTTTATTTTGGACAAAAAGATTATCAGCAATATTTGATTATTAAGAGAATGGCCGAAGACTTGAATTTTGCTGTTGAAGTTATTGCAGCACCAATTATCAGGGAAGATGATGGTTTGGCCATGAGTTCCCGCAATGTTTATCTTTCACCGGTTCATCGAAAAGAGGCCGTGGTATTAAACAGAAGTTTGGAAAAGGCGGAACTGGATATCGGGAACGGACAGCGTAATGCCCGGATGATCGGGAAAATGATTAAAGAACAAATAACACAGGAAAGCAGTGGCCAAATTGATTACGTTGAGGTACGTAACGCTGAAGACTTAACGGAGTTAGAAGAGATTAAGGGGAAGGTTTTGATTGCCTTGGCAGTTCGCTTTGGAACGACCAGGTTAATTGATAACAAGGTTGTGGAGGTTAAAGAGAATGTTTAGAACAATTATGAAATCCAAAATCCATAGAGCAGTGGTGACTGAGGCTAACTTACAATATGTTGGAAGTATTACTATTGATTCAGTTTTGATGGAGGCTGCAGATATTTTACCGAATGAAAAGGTACAAATTGTAAACAATAATAACGGAAGCAGATTAGAAACTTATGTTATTCCCGGTGAAAGGAATTCGGGGATAATTTGTTTGAATGGTGCTGCAGCCCGCCTGGTACAAGTAGGAGATGAAGTAATTATTATTTCTTATGGAATGATGACTGACGAGGCTGCCCGCAAGTATGAACCAAAAGTTGTTTTTGTCAACAAGAAAAATGTAATCATGCAACTGGCAAAAGAAGAGATCCATGGCACATGCTCTTAACGCATGTGTATCCAAGCCATGCTATTTTAAAAATTGATAGCCAGGAATTTGATTAAATATTATGTCGAGTTAGTTGGAGCAGTACGTTTGTCATAACAGGGAAAGGAATAACAGAAAGTGCAATATACGATTGATGAAGGGCAATTTAGAACTCTGGCAGCAGAAATCAAACAACTAAAACAAGATAATAAGGCGCTCATTGTTGCCCATTTTTATCAACGACCGGAGATTCAGGATGTTGCTGATTTTGTAGGTGACTCTTTGCAACTTAGTCAATTAGCTGCTAAAACAGATGCAGAAATTATTGTATTTTGCGGTGTGCATTTTATGGCTGAGAGTGCAGCCATTTTATCGCCGGAAAAGCTTGTACTATTACCGGAGGAACATGCGGGCTGTCCCATGGCCAACATGGTAGATGCTGAATCCCTTAGACAAAGGAAAGCCCAATTATCCGGCTGCCAGGTTGTTTGTTATGTGAACTCATCGGCAGCTGTAAAAGCGGAAAGTGATATCTGTTGTACTTCTTCCAATGCTGTTCAAGTTGTTAAATCATTGCTGCCAGGAGAAATACTATTTGTCCCGGATCAAAACCTGGGTAGTTATGTAGAAGAAAAAGTCGGGCGAAATATGTACTTTTGGCCCGGTTATTGCAACACGCATGATCATCTTACCCGAGAGAATATTCTGAATGTCCGTCGGCAACATCCCAATGCAGAGGTTATCGTACATCCGGAATGCCGGAAAGAGGTTCGACAAGAAGCCGATTTTATAGGATCAACAGCGGGACTGATTAATTATGTCCAAAAATCTTCGGTTCAGGAGTTTATTGTCGGGACGGAATCCGGTATTTTACACCAGCTTCATAAAGTATGCTGCTCAAAAGAGTTTTATTTAGCTTCTGAACAGTTAGTATGCCCGAATATGAAGTCAACAACATTAAGCAAAGTCAGAGATGCGTTGAAGAATCTTACGCCACACATATTAGTTGAAAAAGAAACCAGACTGCGGGCCAAAAAGGCTTTAGAAAGAATGCTGGCGTGTTCATAGCATCTCTTTTATTTTAATTAACAACTCACGAGAGTGGTTAGAGGGATGAGAGAGTGAAACGATATTTAATTCCTTGGGATAAGGACAATATGGAGGTGTTTTCCACTGAAGTATTGATCCTGGGAAGTGGGATTGCCGGGCTTTATACGGCAATTAAAGCAAGTGAGCATTTTCAGGTTACGGTCTTGACTAAGAAGAAGATCGAGGAAAGCAATACCGGACATGCACAAGGGGGAATCGCTGTTGCAATGGATTTGGATGATTCTCCGGCTTTGCATTATGAGGATACGTTAAGTGCGGGGGCCGGGCTTTGTGATCATGAATCTGTAAAAACATTAGCTGAGGAAGGCCAGGCACGTGTCCGGGAATTGATTGAGATGGGTGCTCATTTTGACAGAAGCAACGGAGTTTTAGCTTTTACCAGGGAGGCAGCACATAGTCGACGTCGAATTTTGCATGCCCGTGGAGATGCTACCGGTTGGGAGATTGAAAGAACTTTGGTTGAAGAGACCAGACGCCAAAAAGGTATTTTAGTTAAAGAAGGACGCTTTGTTGTAGACCTGCTGGAAAATAGAAGCGGGGATGTACTGGGAGTTCTTATTTTTGTTACCGAAACAGGAAAACTGGAAGCTTATCTGGCAAAAGCTGTTATTATGGCAACTGGTGGTTTAGGTCAATTATTTGGATTTACTACAAACCCTGATGTAGCTACAGGGGACGGTATCGCAGCCGCATACAGGGCAGGGGCAGAATTAATGGATATGGAATTTGTTCAATTCCACCCAACAGCACTTGTATTACCAGGATTTCCACGGTTTTTGATTTCTGAAGCTGTTCGTGGAGAAGGTGCTTACTTAATTAATAAGAATGGTAAGCGTTTTATGGAAAACATACCCGGTAAAGAATTGGCTCCCCGTGATATTGTTGCCAGGGCAATCTGGAAGGAAATGAATAGTGGTCCGGTTTATCTGGATTTTAAGCCAATTGGAGAGAAACACAGCCTCAACAGGTTTCCGAAAATCCGGCAAACTTGTTTGGAATATGGTTTAGATGTTTTAAATACTCCTGTTCCGATAGCCCCGGCAGCTCATTATATGATGGGCGGAATTAGAACAAATATTGACGGCGAGACCAATCTTACGAATCTATATGCTTGTGGAGAGTGTGCCTGCAATGGTGTTCATGGTGCTAATCGTTTAGCCAGTAATTCTCTGTTAGATGGTTTGGTTTTTGGGGCTCGGATTGTCGAGAAGATCCTGGCTGCCGGGAAAAGAGAAATGCCGGTCTGGAAAGACGTATTAGCAAACCAGCTTCTGAATGCTGAAGCTGGTTCTAAGAAAACAGAACCAGCTTCAAGGGAAGACTTACAGCATTTAATGTGGGATATGGTGGGTATTATTCGTGAGCAGGATGGTTTGAAAAAAGCAGGACGTATCCTGGAAACCTGGGAGGAAAACAATAAGACCGAGATGAATGTTGAAGATATGGAATTTGCTAATATGCTTTGTATTGGACTGGCAATAGACAGAGCAGCTTTGGCCCGTAGGGAAAGCCGCGGGGCACATTACCGTTTGGATTATCCAGAACGTGCTGATAGGATTTGGCGCAAACACTCTGTGCAAAGCGAGGAGGATGTGAATGTTACCTACATTTCAATTACAGAAGATAATTGACCTGGCCTTGGGGGAAGATCTTGGTTCAGGGGATTTAAGCAGCCGTATCCTGCCGAAAAGATTGAAAGGGCAAGCGGAGCTTTATGCCAAAGCTACAGGTGTAGTGGCAGGGATTGATATAGTAGCTCAGGTTTTTAAAAGGGTGGACTCTCAAATAAGTACTGAGATTTTGATATCGGACGGTACAAAAGTGGTACCCGGGACATTAGTGATGCAGTTAAGAGGACCTCTCTCAAGCATTCTATCTGGAGAGAGGACTGCTTTGAATTTCTTGCAGCATCTTTCGGGTATTGCCACAGCTACCAGGAAAGCAGTGAAACAGGTTGAAGGATTACCGGTAAAGATCACTGACACAAGAAAAACTTTGGGTGGTTGGCGGGCTTTGCAGAAATATGCCGTGCGTATTGGCGGAGGTTATAACCATCGTTTTGGTTTATACGATGCAGTTATGTTGAAGGATAATCATCTTACGGCAATGAGAGGTTTAACAGCGGCCGTAGAAGCTGCTTATAAACAGCTTGGACATATGGTTAAGCTGGAGGTTGAATGTGAAAGTATGGCCCAGGTTCAGGAAGCACTTGATCATGGGGTAGAAGTCATAATGTTGGATAATATGACGACTGAACAAATGCAGCAGGCTGTTTCTCTTATCAATCACCGGGCTATTGTGGAGGCATCCGGGGGAATGAAAACCGGCCGTTTACGGGAGGTAGCGGAAACGGGGGTAGATGTTATCTCTATCGGAGCCCTGACACATTCTGTCAAAGCCCTCGATTTCAGTCTTGATGTGGGAGAGATTAAATTTACTACCCGGCGGCGTCTGGAAAGCGGGGAAAACGATGGTTCGTGAAGGAATTTTAGACCTCTTGGCCGCTAATCCCGGAGAGTATGTTTCTGGTGAACTAATGAGTGAACGTTTACAATTAACCCGTGCAGCTGTTTGGAAACAGATCAAGGTTTTGAAAGAAACCGGCTTCCAAATAGAGGCTCAAACCAAGAAGGGTTATCGGTTGCTCCGGACTCCGCTAAACATAAATGCCTGGACAATTAAACATTTGGTAAAGACCAGGAAACTTGGGCATGAATTGTATATTAGCGAGGAAGTCACTTCTACCAATGAATGGGCTAAGGAATTAGCAAGGAAAGGGAAAGACCACGGAACAGTAGTCCTGGCTGAAACACAAACTGCTGGTGTCGGACGCATGCAGCGCCATTGGGAAGCTCCCAAAGGCGGGCTTTGGATGTCTGTGATTCTGAAACCGAAATTATCATTAGCCGATGCTTCCAAGTTAACTTTATGTGCAGGTGTTGCTGTTGTTGATGCTATAGCCGAGGTTTGTAAAATCAAGGTTGGAATCAAGTGGCCAAATGATGTGGTTTTTAACGGTCTAAAACTCGTGGGTATCCTGGCTGAAGTAGTTGGTGAATGGAATACAGTCCAAACTATGGTTATAGGCATAGGTGTTAATGTCAACCTTCATCGTATGCAATTAAGCAAAGAATTAACGGCCACAACCCTGTTGGAAATAACAGGAATAGAATTCGATTTAAACTCTTTGGCAGCAAAAATATTGGAACATCTTGAAGAAGAATTAATAAATTTAAAAACAAAAGGTTTTGATTCTTTGCGGGATCGTTGGATGCAAAGGGCAGTTGGTTTAGGTCAAACTGCTCTCATTCAACAAGGTAACCGAACCTTCGAAGGAATCATTCAAGGAATTTCGATTGATGGAGAATTGATAATTAAAATTGGAGAAGAGAGCCAGACTTTCTCCGCCGGGGAAGTAAGGGTGCGTTCAACTACAGGTACATATTTTTGATCCAATCTAACGAAGTAAAGGAGAGTAATCATGATCCTGGTTTTTGATGTGGGTAACACTAATATTGTTGTTGGAGTCTACAATGAACGGGTATTAATTCATCATTGGAGAGTTTCTGCAGACAAATCCCGTACAGTAGACGAGTATGCTGTAGTTACAAAAAACCTCTTTAATTTCGGCAATTTAAGTTTTGAAAAAATTAAGGCAGTAGTGATTTCTTCCGTAGTTCCGCCAGTTATGCCAACTTTGGAGGAACTGGCTCGTAAATATTTTGGCGTGGAGCCTTTGGTAGTGGGCCCTGGAATTAAGACTGGTATGCCGATTATATACGATAATCCCCGGGAAGTTGGTGCCGACCGGATTGTTAATGCAATAGCAGCCTATGCCAAATATTCGGGACCATTGATTATTGTTGATTTTGGGACAGCTACTACGTTTTGCTGTATATCCCAAAATGGCGAATATATAGGAGGGGCGATTGCCCCGGGAATAGGAATTTCAACTGAAGCACTGTTCCAGCGGGCTTCGAAGTTACCGCGGGTTGAATTGGTTAAACCCAAGACTATTATTGCTAAAAATACTGTGGCAGGGATGCAATCAGGTATCTATTATGGTTTTTCAGGACAAGTTGACGGAATAGTCAGCCGGATAAAGGAAGAATTAGGGCCAACGACCAAAGTTATCGCAACAGGTGGATTGGCCGAGTTTATTTCTGAGGTTTCAAGTACAATCGATACTGTAGATCCGTTTTTGACTTTAGAAGGTTTATTACTTATCTATGAACGAAATGCACAGTAATAGCTACTCATGCTACCTGATTAAAGTACCTGAACGAAAGGTAAATAAATGAAATTAGGTCGATACAACTGGGATTTGCCGGTGTTTCTGGCTCCAATGGCCGGTGTTACGGATAAAGCTTTTCGGGAAACTGTTCGCTTGGTTGGTGGGAAATATACAGTTACAGAAATGATTAGTGCCAAAGCGCTAAATTACCAAAACTGCCACACGCTGCATATGTTAGAAATAAAAGATGAGACTGAGCCCCGAATTGTACAGCTTTTTGGTTCGGATCCTGATAATATGGCACAGGCAGCTAAGCTCGCAGAATCACTTGGGGCTGATGTTCTCGATATTAACATGGGTTGTCCGACGCCCAAGATTGTGAAAAACAGGGAAGGAGCGGCGTTATTACGAGATCCTTCCCTGGCGACAAAAATTGCAGCTGCAGTAGTTCAAGCCGTTAACCTGCCGGTTACAGTTAAAATTCGTTTAGGATGGACTAAGAAGGAAATTATTGCTGCGGAGTTGGCTAACCGTCTGGAATCTGTTGGGGTCAGTATGATAACAGTTCATGCCCGGACAAGGGAACAATTCTATGCCGGACAGGCAGAATGGGAATGGATCAGACGTGTTAAAGAGATTACGAATGTTCCTGTTATTGGCAATGGTGATATAACTAATCCTGAACAGGCCCTGCAAATGATTGAACAAACGGGTTGTGATGGAGTTATGATTGGCCGGGGTGCCTTGGGTAATCCTTGGTTAATTCCACAAATTCAACATTATTTAAAATTCAAAAAGTTACTCTCCCAACCTGCCTTGAAAGACAGAATAACCATGGTCTTGCAACATTTTGAATATCTAATAGAATATAAAGGTAATAGGATTGGTTTAAATGAAATGCGTAAACATGCTGCCTGGTATGTCAAGGGCTTTAAAAATGCAGCAGCATTGCGTAACCGGATTATGCAAACCAGAGATATAATGGAGATGAAAGATCTATTTTGTAGAATTGCTGATAAAAACTAATAAAAATAAAAGCATACTGCAGGATAGAATTTGAATAAATATGAGGAAGTGTGAGCTTCTCTTGACAATATTTTGAAGGTTCCTTATAATAACGAGTAACGATTTAAGGGTATGTTCTAAAAGTTGCGCAGGAGGTAATTCTAAATACCTTGGTTGTTTTTAGATTAGCACAAGGAGATTATTTTTAAGGAATGCGTGCAGTTAGACTAATGCGCTACTACAATGTAAGGATGAGAAAAGGGGAGCGAGAAGGAAATGCCCGAAAAAGAAGTGATATTAACCCTAGCCGGTCTAAAGAAGTTAGAGGACGAGTTAGAATTTAATAAAACTCAAAAACGTCGGGATATAGCCGGACGAATCAAGCAAGCCATTGAATTCGGGGATATCAGTGAGAATTCTGAATATGATGATGCTAAGAATGAACAGGCGTTTATTGAAGGGCGAATTATTACAATTGAAAAAATGTTAAGGAATGCCAGGGTTATTGATGATCCTCAAGGAGCGGATAGTGTCACTCTTGGTTCTACTGTGGTATTAAAGGATTTGGATTATGACGGAGAACCTGAGGAATATACGATCGTGGGTTCTGCTGAAGCCGACCCGGGCACTAATAAAATTTCTAATGAATCTCCAGTTGGCAAGGCTGTGTTGGGAAAGGTGAAAGG
The DNA here is from genome assembly GCA_028704155.1 of Desulfitobacteriaceae bacterium. Classification (GTDB taxonomy): domain Bacteria; phylum Bacillota; class Desulfitobacteriia; order Desulfitobacteriales; family Desulfitobacteriaceae; genus UBA2264. Next base: position 2,476 of record JAQVLN010000022.1, on the reverse strand, counting down.
GAGTATCTTTGAGGTTAATGTCCCTGCAGGGATTTTACGTTACGAGGTTATTAATTTCAAATAAGTTTTTACTGCCATATAAAGAAGTTATACAGATTAATTTCCCAATATATTCTTCATTCAAGAAGTGCTATATAACCCTTTTCCTTTAGTTAAAAGGGGGGGTGTTTTCAAGGCTTTCACTACCTCCTTACAGGGTCAGCGAAAGCCAATTTTTATATTGTTTATTTTGAATGAATTCTGTAAAATTTATTAGATAAGAAAATTGGAGGAATGTTTAAATGGATAATGAACATGATTTATGGCGTGTTCGCCTGGATAAACTTAATTTGTTCCGTCAGAGTGGGCTAGAGCCTTATGCTGATCGTTATGAACGGACTCATAAAGCGGTTGATATAATTAATGAATTTGAGCAGTTACAGGGGTTGGAAGTTCGGGTAGCGGGCAGAATGATGTCTAAACGGGATCAGGGTAAAGTAATCTTTACCCATATCCAGGATTTTAGCGGACGTGTACAGATTTACATAAAAAAGGACGATGTAGGTGCTGACAATTTTGAATTAATCGCAAAATTTGATGTGGGGGATATTATTGGAGTACAAGGAACTGTTTTTCGGACAAGACGTGGGGAAATAACAGTTCGTGCTCAGGTAGTCCAACTTTTATCCAAAGCACTGCGTCCTTTGCCGGAAAAGTTCCATGGTTTAACAAATGTTGAAGCTCGTTACCGGCAACGTTACGTTGATTTGATTGTTAACCCCGATGTACGGGAGGTTTTTGTGACAAGAAGTAAAATTATTCAGGCGATGAGGGAATTTTTGGACAGTCGTGAGTTCCTGGAAGTTGAGACACCAACCCTGCATGCTATTGCAGGAGGGGCAATGGCCAAGCCTTTTATTACACATCACAATACCTTGGATATGGACCTATATTTGCGTATTGCTTTGGAATTACCATTGAAACGTTTGATTGTTGGAGGGTTTGAGAAAGTTTACGAGATCGGGCGTAATTTCCGTAATGAAGGGATTTCTATTAAACATAATCCCGAATTCACAATGATGGAATTATACCAGGCCTATGCCAATTATGAAGATATTATGAAATTAACCGAAGATATGATCTCAGCAATTACGAAAAAGGTTCATGGAACTTTAAAAGTAACTTATCAGGATGAAATTCTCGATTTTAGTATTCCCTGGCGAAGATTACCGATGCTGGATGGTATCCTGGAGTATAGTGGGGTTGATTTCAATAAAATTACAGATGATGAACAGGCCCGGGCGCTTGCTTCTGAAAAAGGCCTCAAGATAGATCCGGTTTTTACCCGTGGTAAAATTATTAATGAATTTTTTGAAGTATTTGTTGAACCCAAATTAATTCAGCCGACGTTTGTTACCGGTCATCCTGTTGAGATTTCACCTTTAGCCAAACGAAATGCTCAGAATCCTGAATTTACCGATCGTTTCGAAGTTTTTGTCTATGGAAGGGAATTAGGAAATGCTTTTTCCGAACTCAACGATCCTATTGATCAAAGGCAGCGGTTCGAGGAACAGGTAGCAGAAAGAGCCGGTGGTGACGATGAGGCCCATATGATGGATGAAGACTTTGTTCAGGCTTTGGAGTATGGTTTACCGCCGACAGGAGGGCTTGGCATCGGGATAGACCGCTTGGTTATGTTTTTGACAAATTCGGCTTCAATACGTGATGTAATTCTCTTTCCTACGATGCGTCCCCGCGAAGATTAATATCGAAGACCGGGAAGGTTACGATAAAAATCCTGACAAGGCCAGTTGCTTTGGCAGGATTTTTATCGATTTAATCTTTAAAGCAAGTGAACATCGAGACTTAGGTGAGGGGGCTAACCTCACCTAAGCAGGGTACGAAGGACCCACTCTTACTTGAAGTGGGAGTCTTACGAGTGGATAAAAATTTTAATATTATCGAATTTTTGAGATATATGAAGAATTAGTAAGATAATTGATGAATATTTCCGGTGATAGATCGAAAATGATTGTTGAATTGTTTTTTAAAGCATGATATATTTTCAACATTCACCTCAACAATTGAATAGATAAGTTGTAATGCAATGCAACTTATAATTGACAGTAGAAACTAAATAGTGCTAAAATTCAAAACTGTAGTCGCTAAAAAAAATGAGCGGCCAAGGAACAAAATGGCACTTGACAGTTCGCTGTCAAAATGCTAAAATATAATTCCGTCGATCAAAAGCGACTGACGGAGTCGGGTTGGTATCATATTCAATGTTGCATTTCAAACTAAGAAATACAATAGCTAATGCCAGCCATGGCCTCCAAGCCAAAGCGAGTATATATGGTAAAGGCGGCAACTGAGTGACTGATCTTTGAAAACTAAACAACAAGGAAAAGAAACCAATGGAAACTCGTCAGTAAGAATGAGATCAAAGAGAAGAGCTAATCAACATCTGTAAGAAGATTTAAGAAGATTAAAGAATTTT
>JAQVLN010000021.1 GCA_028704155.1 Desulfitobacteriaceae bacterium | reverse complement strand
TCAGTCTGACGGAATGTTACTCTGCGAAGTAAAGTGTAAACTTTGGAGCCGCCGTATACCGAACGGTACGTACGGTGGTGTGGGAGGTCGGCTACTCAAATAATGGGTAGCCTCCTACCCGATTGAACTTGACAGTTAAAAGCGTCAGTGATACTATGTTATAGTAATTTTCAAGTTTAAGGGGGAAAGCAATATGCTTGATGAAACCTTAAAACATGCCAGGCAAAAAACCGTAGGGGTTAAACAAACCCTACGGGCCATAGAAAAAGGATCTGTCAAGTGCATATTTATAGCTGAGGATGCCGAGGCCCATGTTACTCGTCCGATTATTGAATTGTGTCGGGACCAAAAGGTTAGGATTGTTCGTGTTCCTACCATGCTGGAGTTAGGTAAGGCTTGCAGCATTCAGGTAGGAGCTGCTGTGGGAGCTATTTTGTCAGAATAACCTGCTTGGTTGAGTACAATAGTGAGCTCGTTCAACTGAGGTTGAACATCAAAACTTCGGTGGGGGAGCCTACCCCCACCGAAGCAGAGTATGGGGGACCACTCCCACTTGGAGAGGTGGAGGTCTCACACTTGGATGATAAAAATAGGAATTGCTGGCTACATGCTGAAGGCAGCAATTCCTTGTTTGGAATACTTTGAGGAAGGAGGTGCAGATATGCCAACAATCAGTCAACTAGTCCGAAAAGGTCGTGCCGTAATTGAAAAGAAATCACAAGCTCCCGCTATGCATTGGGGCTATAATTCCCTTAGACGTCAGCAATTTCCCTCGGGAGGCTCACCGCAAAAACGCGGGGTGTGCACAAGGGTATACACTACAACACCTAAAAAACCCAATTCAGCGTTGCGTAAAGTTGCCCGTGTCCGTTTAACTAACGGAATGGAAGTTTCTTCATATATACCGGGAATAGGCCATAACTTGCAGGAACACTCCGTGGTGCTTGTTCGTGGAGGACGTGTTAAGGATCTTCCAGGGGTACGTTACCATATTGTCCGTGGTGCTTTAGATACAACTGGTGTTCAAAATCGTAATCAATGCCGTTCAAAATATGGTACAAAACGTCCGAAAAAATAGATTATTTCTTTTAATTTTTTTGAAAAGGAGGGAAACTATTTGCCGCGGAAAGGGTATATTGCTAAAAGAGATATTTTGCCTGATCCTATCTACCGGAATAAAATTGTCACCAAATTTATTAACCAAATCATGTTAGACGGTAAAAAGGGTGTTGCAGAATCGATTATATACAATGCTTTTGCTATCATTCAAGAGAAGACCGGCAAGGATCCGATTGAGGTTTTTGAAACTGCTCTCAAAAATGTAATGCCGGTTTTGGAAGTCAAGGCTCGCAGGGTTGGCGGAGCTAACTATCAGGTACCGATAGAGGTGCGTGCCGATCGTCGACAGACATTAGGCATACGCTGGTTGGTAAACTTCTCGTGCAAACGCAGCGAAAAAACAATGGAGGAAAAAGTTGCAGGGGAATTGATGGATGCTGCGAATAATACAGGCGGTTCAATAAAGAAAAAAGATGAAACACATAAGATGGCTGAGGCTAACAAGGCCTTTGCGCATTATCGCTGGTAATCTGTCGGCGAAAGTGAGTTTGACAGAAAAGGAGTTTATCAATGGCAAGGCAAATATCATTAGAAAGAACCCGGAATATTGGCATTATGGCTCATATCGATGCGGGAAAGACAACTACAACCGAACGGATTCTTTACTATACAGGTCGAGTATATAAAATTGGAGAAGTTCATGATGGTGCAGCAACGATGGACTGGATGGCTCAGGAACAGGAACGTGGTATTACAATAACTTCCGCTGCAACGACCTGTCAATGGAGAGATCACCGCATAAATATTCTCGACACGCCAGGGCACGTTGACTTCACTGTTGAAGTTGAGCGTTCTCTCAGAGTGTTGGATGGTGCTGTAGCTGTCTTTTGTTCAGTCGCTGGTGTTGAGCCCCAATCCGAAACGGTTTGGCGTCAAGCGGATAAATACGCGGTTCCGCGGATTGCTTTTATCAATAAAATGGATAGGATGGGTGCTGATTTCTTTAGGGGCGTTTCTATGATTGCGGACCGGTTAGGTGCTAATCCTGTGCCAATCCAGTTGCCGATTGGAGTTGAAGAAAACTTCCAAGGTGTAATTGACTTGGTAACAATGAGATCAATTATCTATACTGACGACTTGGGCACCACCAGTGACATTGCTGATATCCCTACAGACTTACTTGAGCAGGCTTCTGAATATCGCGAGAAGCTGGTAGAAGCTGTCGCAGAAACTAGCGAAGAACTCATGGTCAAATATCTTGAAGGTGAAGAAATTACTGAACAAGAGATCAGGGTAGGTATTCGTCGCGGGACGCTAGCTAATAAGTTTATTGCTGTGCTTTGTGGTTCTGCCTTTAAGAATAAAGGAGTTCAGCCCCTTCTTGATGCAATTGTAGATTATATGCCTTCTCCAATTGATGTGCCTGCTATCAAAGGCATACAACCGAATACAGGGATTGAGAGTAAACGTTTAGCGGATGATAATCAACCATTCTCAGCCTTGGCATTTAAAATTATGGCTGATCCTTATGTAGGTAAATTGGCCTTTTTCCGAGTATACTCAGGATTGCTGAGTTCCGGTTCCTATGTATATAATTCAACAAAAGGCAAACGGGAACGTATTGGACGGATTTTGCAAATGCATGCCAATCACCGGGAAGAGATTGAAGAAGTACGTTCAGGTGATATAGCTGCTGCAGTTGGATTAAAGGAAACGACTACAGGGGATACTCTTTGTGATGAAAAAGCCCCGATTATTTTGGAATCAATGGTTTTTCCGGAACCTGTAATTTCGGTTGCTATTGAACCGAAGACAAAAGCGGACCAGGAAAAAATGGGCATCGGTTTGGCCCGCTTGGCTGAAGAGGATCCAACTTTTAAAATGCATACTGATCCGGAAACCGGGCAAACGATAATCAGCGGGATGGGGGAACTTCATCTGGAAATTATCGTGGATCGCCTGCAGCGTGAATTTAAAGCAGATTGTAATGTAGGTCGTCCTCAAGTAGCTTACAAGGAAACTATTAGAAGAACAGTTAAAGCAGAAGGAAAATTTGTTCGCCAGTCGGGTGGGCGTGGTCAATATGGTCATTGCTGGGTTGAACTAGCGCCTCTCGAGCAGGGCAGTGGTTTTGAGTTTGTAAATAAGGTTGTTGGCGGTGTTATCCCCAAAGAGTATATTAATCCGATTGGTGCCGGGATCCAGGAAACTATGCAAAATGGGATTCTGGCCGGTTATCCCGTCCTGGATATTAGGGCAACTGTTTATGACGGTTCTTATCATGATGTGGACTCTTCAGAAATGGCTTTTAAAATTGCCGGCTCTCTGGCTTTTAAAGCAGGGGCAGTCAAGGCTGATCCAATCATTATTGAACCTGTTATGAAGGTAGAAGTAACAGTACCTGAAGAATATATGGGGGATGTCATCGGTGATATAAACTCTCGCCGCGGCAAGATTGAGGGACTGGAAATAAGGTCCGGTGCCCAGGTTGTTCGTGGATTTGTGCCTTTGGCAGAAATGTTTGGCTATGCTACAGACCTTCGTTCCAATACCCAGGGCCGCGGGGTTTATTCCATGCAGTTTGACCACTATGAAGAGGTGCCTAAAAATATTGCCGAAGGCATTATTGCGAAACGCCAGGGATCCTAGCGTACAATTTTTAACTGTTTTGTATAAGGTTTTTTTGCCAAGTTTAAATTATTAATAAGGAGTGAAAAAAAACATGGCTAAACAAAAATATGCGCGTACTAAACCCCACATAAACGTAGGAACGATTGGACACGTAGACCATGGTAAGACTACTCTTACTGCTGCTATTACCTTAGCTCTTTCCAAGGTTGGAGGTGCAGTGGCCACAGCTTTTGACCAAATTGACAAGGCTCCTGAAGAGCGCGAACGTGGTATTACTATTTCTACATCACACGTGGAATATGAGACTGAAACTCGTCACTATGCCCATGTTGACTGTCCTGGCCACGCCGACTATATCAAAAATATGATTACCGGTGCTGCTCAAATGGACGGAGCTATCCTGGTTGTTTCGGCTGCTGACGGCCCGATGCCTCAGACCCGTGAGCATATCCTGTTAGCTCGTCAGGTTGGTGTTAACTATTTAGTTATTTTCCTTAATAAAGCTGATATGGTTGATGATCCGGAATTAATGGAACTGGTTGAAATGGAAGTCCGTGAACTGCTTAATTACTACGAATTCCCCGGTGACGACATTCCTATTGTTTCAGGTTCTGCTCTTAAAGCTTTGGAATGTGGCTGTGGTTCAAAGGACTGTGAATCTTGCGGCAATATCTGGAAATTGATGGATGCTGTTGATTCTTATGTACCAACTCCAGAACGTGATACAGATAAACCTTTCTTAATGCCGGTTGAAGACGTTTTCACAATTACCGGGCGTGGAACAGTTGCTACTGGGCGCGTAGAGCGTGGAACCGTTAAAGTTGGCGATGAAGTTGAGATCGTTGGAATGAATAATGAGATTCGCAAAACTGTTGTTACCGGTGTAGAAATGTTCCGTAAACTGCTTGATCAGGCTGTGGCCGGTGATAATATCGGAGCACTTCTGCGCGGTGTTGATCGTAAAGAAATCGAACGTGGTCAGGTCCTTGCTAAAGTTGGCAGTATTAAACCCCATACCAAGTTCCAAGGCGAAGTATATATCCTGACCAAAGAAGAGGGTGGACGCCATACTCCTTTCTTCAATAACTATCGCCCCCAATTCTATTTCCGGACAACGGATGTTACCGGTGTTATCAATTTACCTGAAGGTGTTGAAATGGTTATGCCGGGTGACCGGGTCACTATCGATTGTGAGTTAATTACCCCAATTGCTATGGAAGCGGGTCTTCGTTTCGCTATTCGTGAAGGTGGTCGGACAGTAGGCTCAGGTGTTGTATCTGCCATTAAAGAATAATAGTGATTTTTTCAGGGCTACTTGCTGTTTGTAGTCGGTGTGCCATGACTTTTTGATTAGACCTTCATGGTCGCTGTTTACAAAACATCAGGTGGCTCTGTTTGTGTGGGTATGCAAATTACCATAATAGCTGGTAGAGTGTTACTCAAATTTAGGCAAATAAGCTTTATGAAGCATGATAATTCGGAACGTAAAAGGTTGTCGGTACCGGTGACTCCGCTGGATGTCGGGTTTTTTTACGTTCAAAATTTGGCATGACCAATTTTAAGGAGGTTAGATTATGGGTCAAAAAATTCGGATTCGTCTTAAAGCTTTTGATCACAAAATCCTTGATCAATCAGCTGAGAGAATTGTTGATACAGCAAAACGGACTGGTGCCCAGGTCAGTGGTCCGATACCTTTACCAACAGAAAAAAGTGTTTACACAATTTTACGTTCGCCACATGTCAATAAGGATTCGCGTGAACAGTTTGAAATGCGTACTCACAAACGTTTAATTGATATTCATGAACCTTCATCAAAGACCGTTGATTCCTTGATGAGATTAGACTTGCCGGCAGGCGTTGATATTGAAATTAAACTTTAATTTCAATATCAACGCTGGTGTAAAGCCGAAATTAATGGTATAATAAATTTTGTTTGCAGCTCAGGAAACACCCGGAAGCGTGTAAATATACATGCAGGGCAATACACAAAAATATTATGGCACTCTCGTGCGCCGGAAGAGTCCGGTGCACTTCAAAGTGTTCAGGAGGTGGCATTCGTGTCTAAAGGAATCTTGGCTAAAAAAGTTGGAATGACCCAGGTTTTCCGTGATGACGGTCGTTTTATTTGTGTCACGGCAGTTGAGGCCGGACCATGTTATGTACTTCAAAAGAAGACGGTTGAAACAGATGGTTATAATGCAATTCAAGTGGGTTTTGATGAAAAAAAAGAGCGCTTGGCTTCTAAACCGGAAAAGGGACGCTTCCAAAAAGCAGCTGTTAAACCTCAGCGTTATGTACGGGAATTTAAGGTAGACGATATTGGTTCCTATGAGGTAGGTCAGGAAATTAAGGCTGACACCTTTGGGGTCGGCGATTTCGTTGACGTGATTGGGACATCTAAAGGTAAGGGTTTTACAGGGATGATTAAGCGCCATGGTACAAGGCGTGGACAAATGGCGCACGGTTCAAAATATCATTACCGTACAGGTTCATTAGGCGCGAAGGGCCCGGCTCGTGTTTTTAAAGGCCGGAAACTGCCTGGACGCATGGGCGGGGAACGTGTAACAGTACAGAATCTGGAGATAATCCGGGTTGATGCCGATAATAATCTGATTTTGATTCGTGGAGCCGTACCGGGCGCCAAAAAAGGATTGCTCATTTTGAAGCCTACAGTTAAGAAGAGAAAGTAACCAAAGAAAGGGGGAATAAGCAATGCCTACAGCACAAATAGTGAATATGCAGGGAACACCGGTTGGTGAAATTGAATTAAATGAATATGTTTTTGGGATAGCCCCTCATACTCACGTTCTGCATTCAGCAATTGTATCTCAACTGGCCAGCTTAAGAAGAGGATCTTCTTCAACACTGCTTCGTGGGGAAGTACGTGGAGGAGGCCGTAAACCATGGCGGCAAAAAGGAACCGGTCGTGCCCGGTCGGGAAGCCGCAGTTCACCTCTGTGGCGTGGCGGAGCTGTGACATTTGGCCCCAAACCTCGCGATTACAGTTTCAAATTGCCCAAAAAAGTCCGTAGATTGGCTTTGCGTTCGGCACTTTCTTCCAAAATGCAGGAATCCAATCTGATTATTGTAGATGATATTAATCTGGCTGAAGCTAAAACCAGGGAAATGGTTAAATTGCTGAAAGCCTTGAATACCAACAAGAAAGTACTTGTTGTTACCGAGGAAAATAATGAGAGTGTAGCACGCTCGGCACGCAATATTGAAGGTGTTAAAGCTTTACAGGTAGAAGGTTTAAATGTTTTGGATTTACTTCGTCATAATACCTTAGTGATCACAAAGGCGGCTGTAACTAAGACCCAGGAGGTGTTGGCATAATGCGTGATGCACGTGATGTTCTCAGACGTCCTATCGTCTCTGAGAAATCGGTAGGTCTGGTTGAAGAAGGGAAATATAGTTTTTGGGTTGACCCAGCTGCAAATAAGATCGAGATCAAGTTGGCTGTGGAAAAGATGTTCAAAGTAAACGTAAATAAAGTCAGGACTATGAATGTACAGGGTAAGCTGAAAAGGGTCGGTCGTTCAATTGGAAAAACCGCAGCCCAAAAAAAAGCAATCGTAACGCTGCAAGCGGGAGAAAAAATCGAAGGCTTTGCGGGTCTGTAATAGTCTGAAGCAAAGGAGGGAAACCTATGGCAGTGAAATTTTACAAACCAACATCACCTGCCCGGCGCCAAATGACTGTGTTGACATTCGGGGAAATAACCAAAACTGAACCGGAACGTTCGTTGGTTGCACCTTTGAAAAAACAGGCAGGCCGAAATAATAATGGTCGCTTAACTGTACGGCATAGAGGCGGCGGACATAAACGTAAATATCGTTTAATTGATTTCAAGCGAACTAAGGATAACATTCCGGCTAAGGTTGCCAGCATTGAATATGATCCAAACCGTTCGGCAAATATTGCTTTGCTTCATTATGCTGATGGTTTCAAAAGTTATATTTTAGCACCTAATGGCCTTAAAGTGGGCCAGGTTGTTATTTCCGGAGCGGATTCCGATATCAAAGTAGGCAATTGTTTGCCGATCAAGAATATTCCGGTAGGAACACTGCTGCACAATATTGAAATGAAACCGGGCAAAGGAGCCCAGATAGTCCGAAGTGCTGGTGGTGCTGCTCAATTAATGGCTAAAGAGGGTAACTATGCAACACTGCGGTTACCATCAAGTGAAATGAGAATGATACTATTAACTTGCCGGGCAACAATCGGTCAAGTGGGAAACATGGATTATGAAAATATTAGTATCGGTAAAGCCGGCCGCAAGCGCTGGCTGGGAATTCGACCAACTGTTCGTGGAGCAGTTATGAATCCCTGTGACCACCCGCACGGCGGTGGTGAAGGCCGTAACCCAATCGGCCGTAATCCGGTTACTCCGTGGGGCAAACCGGCTTTGGGTGCCAAAACTCGTAAGAAAAAGAATAATTCTGATAAATTTATCGTGAAGCGGCGTGCTAAGTAGTCGAAAGGAGGCCTATAAATGGGCAGATCTCTGAAAAAAGGACCTTACGCCGAGACCCGATTGCTTAAACGTGTGGAAGCAATGAATGAATCCGGCGATAAACGTGTTCTAAAGACTTGGTCCAGAAGATCAACTATTTTTCCACAAATGATCGGTCATACGATTGCGGTTCATGAAGGACGGAAACATATTCCTATCTATATCACTGAAGATATGGTAGGGCATAAACTTGGTGAATTTGCTCCTACCAGAATTTATAAAGGGCATGCTGGCAGTGAAAAGTCCAGTGGCCTGCGCTAATTAGAGGAGGTATAAAGGTATGCAGGCTAAAGCAGTAGTTAAATATGTGCGTATTTCCCCTCGAAAGGTGCGCCAGGTTATTAATTTGATTCGTGGCAAAAAGGTTAGTGATGCTCTGGCTATTCTTAAGTTTACACCTCATGGTTCCACTGTGCCTGTAACAAAAGTTTTAAAATCAGCAGTGGCCAATGCTGAACACAATTTGGAACTGGTCGCCGATAATCTGTTTATTAATCAGGTTTTTGTAAATGAAGGACCGACTTTGAAACGGATTAAAGCCCGGGCCATGGGTCGTGCCGACCAAATCCGTAAACGGACAAGTCATATTACAGTAGTAGTTGGCGAGAAGAAGGAGGGTTAGAATGTGGGGCAAAAGGTAAATCCCAAAGGCTTTCGGGTCGGAATCATCCGCGATTGGGAAGGCCGCTGGTATGCGGACAGAAACTATAGTGAACTCCTTCATGAAGACTTGAAGATTCGCAAATTTATTAAACAAAAATTAAAAATAGCCGGGGTTCCAAAAGTAGAAATTGAACGTGCAGCTAATCGGGTTAAAGTTTCTATTCATGCAGCAAAACCGGGAATTGTAATTGGCAGAGGCGGTGTAGAGGTAGAAAACCTGCGTAAGGCCCTGGAAGTAATGACCGGTAAACAGTTTGCTGTTAATATTGTAGAAATTAAAAAACCGGAACTTGATGCTCAACTGGTAGCTGAAAATGTTGCAGCTCAGTTGGAAAAGAGGGCTTCATTTCGCAGGGCTATGAAGCAAACAGTCCAGAGAAGCATTCGCCAGGGAGCCCAGGGTATTAAAATCCAATGTGGCGGCCGTTTAGGCGGGGCTGAAATTGCGCGGTCCGAGTGGTACCATGAAGGTAAAGTACCTCTTCATACCTTAAGAGCGGATATTGATTATGGGTTCGCCGAAGCAAACACAACGTACGGTAAAATAGGGATTAAGGTTTGGTTGTATAAAGGAGAGGTTCTTCCCGTCAAGAAGGTCGCTCAGGTGGAAGGAGGAAAATAGATGCTAGTCCCAACCAGAGTGAAATACCGTAAACAACATCGTGGACATATGGCCGGAAAAGCCACTCGTGGTAATAAAGTAATTTTTGGTGAATATGGTCTTGTGGCACTTGAACCAGGTTGGATAACCAATCGTCAGATAGAAGCGGCACGGATCGCCATGACCCGTTATATTAAACGGGGTGGCCAGGTTTGGATAAAAATATTCCCAGACAAACCAATTACTGCTAAACCCGCTGAAACCAGAATGGGAAGCGGTAAAGGTTCGCCGGAATACTGGGTGGCTGTTGTTAAGCCCGGTCGTGTACTGTTTGAATTGGCTGGTGTCAGTGAAGAACTGGCCAGGGAAGCTCTTCGTCTTGGTATGCATAAACTTCCGATCAAGTGTAAATTCGTAAGTCGTCAGGATACCGAAGGAGGTGACGCAAATGAAAGCTAATGCATTCCGTGATATGACTGATGAAGAACTTCTGAAAAAGGTTGATGAATTCAAAACGGAGCTGTTTAATTTGCGTTTCCAATTGGCAACTGGTCAACTCGATAACTTTATGCGTATTAAGGAAGTTCGTAAAAGCATAGCTCGCGGCAAAACAATCCTTCGTGAACGCGAATTAAATATTAAGCGTGCATAAATGTTCGGAAAGGAGACCGGCTAGAGTGGAAAGATCGCAACGAAAACTAAGATCCGGTAAGGTAGTTAGCGATAAGATGGATAAGACTATTGTTGTAAGTGTTGAAACGACGATCCGTCATCCTATCTATAAACGTATCATTAAGCAGAGTAAGAAATATAAGGTTCATGACGAGAATAATGAAGCAAAAATTGGTGATCTCGTTTTAATTATGGAGACACGTCCTTTAAGTAAAGATAAACGTTGGCGTCTGGTTGAGATTACTGAGAAAGCAGTTGTTCTCTAAGTATCGATAATTGAATTCAGAAGGGGGTCAACAGGGTGATCCAGGTACAAACGATGCTAAAAGTTGGGGACAACAGCGGAGCAAAAAAATTAATGTGTATTCGGGTATTAGGAGGCTCACTCCACCGTTATGCGTCAATTGGCGATATTATTGTGGCTTCTGTTAAAGAAGCAACGCCTGGTGGCGTTGTTAAAAAAGGAGACATAGTTAGAGCTGTTGTTGTTCGCACTAATAAAGAAATCAGACGGCCTGATGGTTCGTATATACGTTTTGGCGAAAACGCTGCAGTTATCATAAAAGATGATAATAGTCCACGGGGAACACGGATTTTTGGTCCAGTAGCACGTGAACTCCGCGATCGGGATTTCATGAAAATTATTTCACTGGCGCCTGAGGTAATCTAAGACCCCGTTGAATAAATGGAGGTGTGGAAAGTTGGCCGCTGTAAAGCAAAGCATCCACGTTAAAAAAGGCGACGTGGTAATGATTATCACAGGAAAGGATGCCGGCAAAAAAGGTAAAATCCTCGAAGTGATACCTAAAAAAGGTCGTGTAGTAGTAGAAAAGGCGAATATTGTTAAGCGCCATACCAAGCCATCACAAAGTATGCCACAGGGGGGAATTATGGAAAAGGAAGCCCCCATGGCAAGTTCAAATGTGATGTTGTTCTGTGAGGAATGTAATTCGGTAACCAGAGTCAGCATCAAACAGACCGAGGTCGGTAAAGTCCGGGTTTGTAAAAAATGCGGCGTGAACTTACCGGATAAAAACTAAGCTCGAAGGGAGGGACTTTAGTGGCCCGACTCAAAGAAAAATACATCAAAGAAATTGCACCTGCTCTCCAGCAGAAGTTTGGATATAAAAATGTTATGCAAATCCCGCGCCTGGATAAGGTTGTTATTAATATGGGCGTTGGGGAAGCGATTGCTAACGCAAAGGCGATTGATTCGGCTGTAGGCGATTTAACTAAAATCGCCGGCCAAAAGCCCATTGTTACCAGAGCCAAGAAATCTATAGCAGCTTTTAAACTTCGTGCCGGAATGCCGATTGGTACAAAAGTAACTTTACACGGTGATCGGATGTATGAGTTCGTTGATCGTCTTCTGAATGTTGCTTTGGCAAGGGTACGTGACTTTCGTGGTGTTTCTGGCAAGGCTTTCGATGGACGGGGAAATTACACTATTGGCATCAAGGAACAATTAATTTTTCCGGAAATTGAGTATGACAAAATCGATAAACTTCGGGGTATGGATGTCGTATTTGTGACGACGGCTAAATCAGATGAAGAGGCCCGCGAAATGCTGAAATTGTTTGGAATGCCGTTTCGTAACTAGAAAAAGGAGGATCGAAAAGCGTGGCTAAAAAGTCGATGATTGTACGCCAATTGCGTGGGCAAAAATTTGCTGTGCGTTCGCATAATCGCTGCAAAGTATGTGGCCGTCCCCATGGTTACATGAGAAAGTTCGGTCTTTGCCGAATTTGTTTTCGGGAGTTAGCTCATAAAGGGGAACTTCCCGGAGTCATGAAAGCTAGTTGGTAAAACATAGTAAGAAAGGGGGATGACTTAAATGTCGATATCAGATCCGATTGCAGACCTCTTGACTCGCATACGTAATGCTGGAATGGTTTATCATGATAAAGTAGAACTTCCGGCTTCTCGTGTTAAAAGAGATATTTGTAAATTGCTTAAAGCTGAAGGCTTTATAAAAGATGTAGAGTACATTGCTGATGAAAAGCAAGGTGTGCTGCGTTTATATTTGAAATATGGTGCTAACCGTGAACGTGTAATTACCGGTTTGAAACGTATTAGCCGGCCTGGGCTTCGTGTTTACGCTAAGAGAGATGAAATACCAAAAGTTCTAGGCGGTCTTGGAGTAGCCATAGTGTCTACTTCCAAAGGAATTATGTCTGATAAACAAGCCCGTAGTGCAGGTCTTGGCGGTGAAGTAATCGCTTACATTTGGTAAGATGACAACGGAGGTGCAGTGAATGTCCAGAATTGGCAAGCTGCCCATTGGGATTCCCAGTGGCGTAGACGTCCAAATAGAGGGCAATGTGATCACAGTTAAGGGTCCAAAAGGATCACTTACCAGGGAATGGCACCCTGCGATCAACATTATACAGGAAAACCAACAAATGCTCGTTACCCGACCTGATGATGAACCCTTACATCGTTCCCTCCATGGTCTTACCCGTACTTTAGTAGCCAATATGGTTGAAGGTGTCACTAAAGGATATACTAAGGGTTTGGACCTGGTTGGAGTGGGTTACCGTGCTGCCAAACAAGGTAATAAATTGGTTTTGACTATAGGAAAATCACACCCTGTAGAAATGATTCCTTATGAAGGACTGGAGGTTGAAGTTCCGGCTCCAACTAAAATCCTGATTAAAGGTATAAATAAGGAAACTGTCGGAGCATTTGCCGCTGTAGTGCGTAAACAACGCCCACCTGAACCTTATAAAGGTAAAGGTATTAAATATGAAAATGAAGTTGTACGCCGTAAGGCTGGTAAAGCAGGCGCTAAAAAAGGCGTTAAGAAGTAATAAATAGGGCAAGGGCAAAATCTCTTGCTGTGAATGAAAGGAGTGAATATCCTGTGATCAACCGCATTGACAGGCAAGCGATCCGGAGAAAAAAGCATAAACGTGTGCGCAAGACTACCTTCGGAACAACGGAACGCCCGCGTATGGCTGTCTTTCGCAGTCTTAACCATATATATGCTCAGCTAATAAATGATGAATTAGGAGTTACCTTGGTAGCTGCATCCTCACTTGATGCTGATTTTAAAGCAGCTAACGAAAGTGGCGGAAATATAGCCGGTGCTCAGAAAGTAGGAGAATTGTTCGCTAAAAGAGCATTGGAGAAAGATATCAAACAAGTGGTTTTTGATCGTGGAGGAAATATTTATCATGGGAGAATTGCTGCGTTAGCAGAATCGGCTCGTGAAGCAGGCCTCGAATTCTAGGATAGGGTAAAGGAGGGAAAATCATTGACGAGAGTCGATGCGAGTAAACTGGAACTAACAGAGAAAGTTGTGCATATTGCTCGCGTATCTAAAGTAGTTAAAGGTGGCCGTCGTTTCAGCTTTAGTGCTTTAGTCGTGGTTGGTGATGGTCAGGGTCATGTTGGTTCCGGCCTTGGAAAGGCCGGAGAGGTACCTGAGGCTATTCGGAAAGCAATTGAAGATGCTAAGAAAAATATAATTTCCATACCGATTACCGGCACTACTATCCCCCATCTGATCATAGGTAATTATGGTGCGGGTCAAGTACTGCTTAAACCAGCCTCCAGGGGAACCGGAGTTATTGCCGGGGGGGCTGTACGGACAGTTTTAGAGGCGGCTGGAATTCAAGATATTTTAACGAAATCCTTGGGCTCAGCTAATGCTCAAAATATGGTTAATGCAACCATGGCAGCATTAAAATTGTTAAAACGCGCTGATGAAGTCGCCAAACTCCGTGGTAAGACCGTAGAAGAAATTCTAGGTTAGGAGGATTGGTCATGAAAGTAAAACTTACACTAGTAAAAAGTCCGATCGGTTACTCAAAAGGACATCGTGAAACCTTGAGGGTAATTGGTTTAAGGAAAATTGGTTCCAGTGTGATACGAGAAGATAATTCCGCAACTCAAGGGGTTATCCGTAAATGTGCTCACTTACTCTCAGTGGAGTCTATTTCTGAATAAAAGGAGGTGTTGGCGAGCATGAAATTGCATGAAATTAAGTCTGCCGCGGGTTCAAACAAAGCGGCGAAGCGTTTGGGACGTGGTATTGGTACCGGACAAGGTAAGACAGCCGGTAAAGGGCATAAAGGACAAAGATCTCGTTCCGGCGGAGGTGTGCGCCCGGGATTTGAAGGTGGACAACAACCGCTATACCGACGGCTTCCTAAACGTGGCTTTACAAATATCTTCAAGAAAGTATATACAGTTGTTAATGTCAAGGATTTGGAGTGCTTTGAAAACGGGGCTGAGGTCACCATTCAAAGTCTGTATGATATCGGACTTGTCAAGAATGTAAAATACGGCATTAAGATTTTGGGAACAGGAGAACTGACAAAGGCTCTGACAGTTAAAGTTGACAAAGTCAGTCAGACCGCGGCTAATAAGATTACGGCTTGTGGTGGAAGAGTCGAGGTGGAGTAAAATGATTGTTGATTCTCTGAAGAATGCCTGGAAAGTTGCGGATCTAAGGAGAAAAATCGGCTTCACCTTACTGATGTTTCTGATCTTTCGGATAGGAGCCCATATCCCGATTCCCTTTGTTAACCATGAGTCTCTCAAACAAATAATGGGTAGTGGGGGAATCCTTGATTTCTTCGATACATTCTCTGGGGGATCATTTAAAAGACTTGCTGTTTTTGCTCTAAGTATTACACCTTATATTACGGCCTCTATTATTTTACAACTCCTGACTATTGTCATACCTTCTCTGGAAAGATTGGCAAAGGAGGGTGAATACGGTCGTAAAAAGATTACCCAAATCACCCGTTATGGAACTGTAATTCTGGGTTTCGTCCAAGGTTTTGGTTTATCCTTTGGTTTACGGGGGGCCCTGGACATACCTGCAGGTGTTTCCCCGTGGTGGATTTATTTGCTGACCGGCTTGGTTTTGACAGCAGGCTGTACTTTCTTGATGTGGTTGGGAGAAGCTATTACTGAAAAGGGAATTGGTAACGGAATTTCCTTGATCATCTTTGCTGGTATTGTCTCCAGGGTTCCGGATGCTTTAAAGTATCTCTGGGGGCTCCTTAAAGTAAATGAAATTAGTTTGCTGACTGTTTTCGGCTTAGCAGTAATTGTTATCCTGGTAATAGCCGGAGTAGTCTATGTTCAGGAAGGACAGCGCAGAATACAAGTCCAATATGCTAAAAGGGTAGTAGGACGCCGGGTATACGGTGGACAAAGCTCTCATATACCTTTAAAAGTTAACATGGCAGGAGTAATACCAGTTATTTTTGCAGTTTCTTTATTGGCTTTTCCTCAATCAATAGCAACCTGGATGCCTGATTCTTCGTTTGCTCATTTTATTAATCAATGGTTTAGTATGAATGGGACAATTAAATCACTACCCTATCTTCTTATATATACTGTTCTGATCATTTTCTTTACCTACTTTTACACAGCAGTTACCTTCAATCCGGTTGATGTAGCCGAAAATCTCAAAAAATATGGCGGATTCATTCCCGGATTACGTCCTGGGCGTCCCACAGCTGATTATATTTCCAAAGTTTTAGGCAGAATTACCTTAGCCGGCGGTTTATTTTTGGCCCTGATAGCTGTATTGCCAAGTTTGGTCATCGGTTTGACAGGTTTAAAAAACATATACGTTGGGGGTACATCCCTGCTGATTGTCGTTTCAGTTGCATTAGAGACGATGAAACAGTTGGAATCCCATCTTATGCAAAGACACTATAAAGGATTTATGAGGTAAGTGAGAAAGGTAAGGAAAGATGAGAACTATAACAGAGGAATTACATGGAATTATGAGCTTAAAATGTTACAGGGGATTATCTCTTTGGGTAGGGTCAAATGATTGAGCTGAAATCTAACCGTCAACTTGAGAAAATGCGTAAAGCCGGTAGAATTGTAGCAGAAACCCTGAACTTGGTTAAGCAAGCGGTACAACCTGGGATCACTACTTTGGAGTTGGATCGTTTGGCTGAGGAGTACATCCGGAAGTGTGGGGCTAAACCGGCTTTTAAAGGATACAATGGCTTCCCTGCCACACTCTGTACTTCTGTGAATGAACAAGTAGTTCATGGTATACCGGGTTTAAGGAAATTACAATCTGGGGATATTATTAGCATTGATTGCGGTGCGGTGATTGATGGATATTTTGGAGATGCAGCTATTAGTTTACCTGTAGGAAATATAACATTTGAACTTCGGCAATTGCTAAAGGTTACCGAGGCATCTCTGATCCTGGGTATTGATCAGGCTAAGATGGGATGTCGTCTTCAGGATATTTCACATGCAGTTCAAACTCATGTAGAGGGATGCGGATTTTCAGTAGTACGTGATTATGTCGGACACGGAATTGGCAAAGCTATGCATGAAGAACCGCAAATTCCCAACTTTGGCAGACCTGGTCGGGGACCAAGACTCGAGGCAGGTATGGTTTTGGCGATTGAACCTATGGTTAATATGGGTACGTTTGAAGTACAGACATTGGATGACCACTGGACTGTGGTAACAAAAGATTGTAAACCTTCAGCGCATTTTGAGCATACAGTCGCAATTACAAGAAATGGTCCGGAAATATTGACTCGATGTTAAATAACCCGAACGAGTGCCTGAGGAGGGATTAACATGTCTAAAGAAGATGTAATTGAAGTTGAAGGAAAAGTACTGGAACCATTGCCAAATGCTATGTTTGTGGTGGAACTAACTAATGGATATAAAGTTTTGGCACATGTTTCCGGTAAAATTCGCATGAATTTTATTCGGATTCTGCCGGGAGACAGGGTAACAGTGGAGCTTTCTCCATATGACTTATCCCGAGGCAGAATAGTTTATCGGTTTAAGTAAGGACTAAAGGAGGGGACACGGTGAAAGTTAAACCTTCTGTGAAGCAGATATGTGAAAAGTGTAAGGTAATTAAGAGACATGGTAAGGTTATGGTGATCTGTGAGAATCCCAAACACAAACAAAGACAGGGTTAATTGATCATCCGGATGAGCGGCTGAGTCAGGATATTCTTCCGACATGTCCGGTTATAAGATCTTGTCATATATAGTGTTTATGTATTTTAGAGTTTTTAGAATAGATTTTGGGGGTGTATAAATTAGATGGCACGTATCGCTGGAGTTGATTTGCCACGTGAGAAACGTGTAGAGGTTGCCTTAACGTACATTTATGGAATCGGGCTGCCTAGTTCACAAAAGATTCTCTCCAAGACCGGTGTAAGCCCGGACACCCGTGTACGTGATCTATCCGAAGCGGAGGTCACTAAACTCCGGGACATTATTGATAGAGAAATCATGGTTGAAGGCGACTTGCGTCGCGAAGTGTCCCTTAGCATAAAACGATTGATGGAAATCGGTTGTTACCGGGGCCTGCGTCATCGCCGGGGGCTTCCTGTGCGTGGACAGCGTACTAAAACCAATGCCCGTACTCGTAAAGGCCCAACTAAGACCGTAGGAGCACGTCGTAAAAGATAATTAAGGGGGGATAACAGAAATGGCGCGTAGAGTTGTCCGGACTAGACGTCGGGAACGTAAAAATATTCAATCAGGAGTTGCTCATATTAGATCTACGTTCAACAATACTATGGTCACCATTACTGATACGGCAGGTAATGCTATTTCCTGGTCGAGTGCCGGAGCACTTGGTTTCAGGGGATCACGTAAAAGCACGCCCTTCGCTGCACAAATGGCTGCTGAAACAGCTGCTAAAGCTGCGATGGAACATGGTTTAAAAGAAGTAGAATGTTATGTAAAAGGTCCGGGGACTGGTCGTGAGGCTGCTATTCGTGCCTTACAAGCAGCAGGCCTGGAAGTTAATTTGATTAAAGATGTAACGCCAATTCCGCATAATGGATGTCGGCCGCCGAAACGTAGAAGGGTATAAGGGGGTGTAATTGATGGCTAGATATACAGGGCCTGTCTGTCGCTTATGTCGCCGCGAAGGGATGAAGCTCTTTTTAAAAGGAGATCGCTGCTATACCGGCAAATGTGCTATTGACCGTCGTCAGTATGCTCCCGGAATGCATGGTCAAAGCCGTGGCCGGAAACCGACAGAATATGGTATTCAATTACGTGAAAAACAGAAGGCACGTCGGATTTACGGTGTTATGGAAGGCCAATTCCATGGTTATTTTAATGAGGCTACCCGTCAAAAGGGCACGACCGGTGATAATCTTATGCAGTTGCTTGAGCGTCGGTTAGACAACGTAATTTATCGGCTTGGATTTGCCGCATCAAGAGCGGAAGCACGTCAGTTTGTCCGTCATGGTCACTTTACTGTGAATGGCAAGAGGGTCAATATTCCCTCCTATTTAGTGCGTGTTGACGAAATAGTTGCAGTAAAGGAAGCCAGTAAGAGTTTGCCTCGCTTGAAACAAATTATTGAAGGGCTTGGTACACATCCTGTACCATCCTGGTTAAGCTTGGATACCAATGCTTTAACCGGAACTGTAGTTAATCTTCCTTCTCGCGAAGATATTCAACTTCCTATTCAGGACCGCCTTATTGTTGAGAAATACTCTCGCTAACAATGACCTTAGTCATTATTGGCCGAGGTTTCACTGTGGAAGCAAGATAGGCAGCATGAGGATACCGGGATTGTATAGTTCTTTCATCCTGCCGCTGTTTGCTTGGATAGTTTGTATATCAAGTTCCCGAGAAAGAAGGTGCATCCGATGTTAGAAATCGAGAAGCCCAGAATTGAATGTGTAGATCGTTCAGAAGATAACACTTATGCCAAGTTTGTTGTTGAGCCACTCGAGCGGGGGTATGGGATTACCTTGGGCAATTCGCTGCGTCGCATTCTGCTTTCTTCTTTGCCTGGCTCAGCAGTAACCTCTGTAAAAATTGAGGGTGTTTTGCATGAATTTTCTACTCTTCCAGGTGTTTTACAAGATGTAACAGACCTTATTCTTAATATCAAGTCGCTGGCTTTAAAAAGCCATACAGATGAAGTGCGGATCTTGCGCCTTGAAAAAGAAGGCGCAGGGATTGTAAGAGCAGGAGATATTATAACTGACCCGGATATTGAAATTCTTAATCCGGATCTGGAAATTGCCACTTTGGATAACGATGGGCGTCTTTTTATGGAGATGACTGTTGAAAGAGGCCGTGGCTATATTCCCGCTGACAAAAATAAGAAACCTGAGCATGTAATTGGAGTTATTCCAATCGACTCTATTTTTGCTCCTGCTTACAAGGTGAATTATAGTGTAGAAGATACTCGTGTTGGGCAAATTACCGATTATGATAAGTTAATAATTGAGGTATGGACCAATGGCAGTATTTCTCCGGAAGAAGCTACCAGTTTAGCTGCAAAGATCCTTAGTGAACATTTGCGTCTTTTCATGGGGCTGACTGATAAATTAAATGATGTAGAAATTATGGTTGAAAAAGAAGAAGAGGCTAAAGATAAAGTCTTATACATGACAATTGAGGAGCTGGATTTATCGGTTCGCTCCTATAATTGTTTGAAACGGGCCGGAATAAATTCGGTTGAAGAATTAACTCAGAAAACTGAAGCGGATATGATTAAAGTACGTAATCTGGGCCGTAAGTCCTTGGAAGAAGTTGAACGAAAACTTGATGAATTAAATTTGAGTTTTTCTCCGTCTGAGGACTAATACGGGGAAGAAGACTAATCCTGGGCAAGGAGGGGATATTGTTGGCTTACCGAAAGTTGGGATTAAATTCAGGCCATCGCGGGGCGATGCTGCGTAATATTGTCACATCATTATTGAAATTTGAACGTATTGAAACAACAGCAGCGCGAGCCAAGGAATTGAATGCGATAGCTGAAAAAATGATTTCACTTGGAAAACAAGGGGATCTGGCGGCTAGGCGTCAAGCAATGTCTTATTTGATGGAAGAAGATGTTGTAAAAAAGCTATTTGAGACAATAGCTCCAAAATACGTTGAACGTCAAGGCGGTTATACCCGGATTATTAAAAAGGGTTTTCGACGCGGTGATGCTGCAGAAATGGTGCTTGTTGAGCTTGTTTAGCAAAGGAAAGGTAAATCACTATGGCAGGTTCGCAAGCGCTGGATTAGCTATTTACCTGGCGATAGAGCTGCCCGCCAAAATCTGCTGATTGCTCATCAGGCTAAGTGATTTACGAATTATAAAACGGGGTTATTTTTAAGGGAGTCTGGCGCCAAAAAGCGTGGGGCTCTCTTTGCCTTTTTAACTTTTTAGCTTTCCTCACAGATTAAGTCTTGAATTTACACACGAACCATTGTAAACTAAAAAAAATACGTAGTTTACAATGAGGAGCTGAAAAAGTGAATACTCGGAATTTAGCAATGACAGCTGTTTTTGCAGCCTTAATGTGTCTTGCAGGTATGGCCTTACGCTGGATTTCACCGGCGCTGGTTCCCTTCAGTATCTTGCCTTTGCTTGTTTACCTATCCGGGATTATTCTTGGGGCACGCTATGGAGCACTAGCTATGTTTGTATACCTGATTTTAGGTTTGCTTGGTTTGCCGGTTTTAGCCTCAGCTCCATTTGGCGGGCTTGGCTATGTACTTAAACCCACCTTCGGGTTTTTAATTGGCTATATTGCAGCAGCTTACGTAACTGGTTTGATTTATAAACCAGGATCACTTTGGCGGGCAGGGCTTGGTGTTTTGGCAGGAATTATAGTTATGTATTTAATTGGTTTAGCATATTTATATGGAATTCTGAACTGGGGCTTGCATAAGCCAAGTGGTATTGCTGCAGTGCTGACCATAGGATTTTTCCCTTTTATTTTCGATATAATCAAAGGTGCAATTGCAGTTATTGTAGGTAATGAAGTAGTAAAGCGCGTAAAATAAACTATAAAGCGGAGGGGCAGAATGCCTTCAAAAGTATTACAAGTAAAAGGGTTAGCTTATCGCGATATTATAAAAAATGTAACTTTTGATTTACATCAAGGGGAGATTGTAGCCCTTATGGGTGAAAATGGGTCGGGAAAATCAACCTTGGCAAAATTATTGACCGGATTATTGCAGTCAGGTTCCGGCACAGTACAGCTTTTTGAAAACGGGACCTTGTACTCTTGGGAAACACATCCGCGTTGGCAGGAAATTGCTTTTGTTGGCCAACATCCCCGACGGCAGACAATCGGGGCTAGTGTTGCAGAGGAACTGGGTTTTGGTTTGCTTAACCAGGGATTTAAGGTTCGTGATGTACGAACCAAGGTTAAGGAATTAGCTTCTTTGGTCGGCCTGGAGGGTAAAGAAAATCAATCCCCTTCGACCTTATCCGGCGGAGAAAGGCAACGTTTGGTGACGGCAGCATTGTTAGCCCTGAAACCGGCCTTCCTTATTCTTGATGAAGCTTTGACTATGCTTGACCAAAAAGCGCAGGATAAAATCCTGGCCCTTTTGCTGAAAGAAAAAGCAAACATTGGGCAACTTTGGGTTACACATGATCCGGAATTAGCGAGACTGGCAGACCGTTTATTGTTAATTAAAAATGGGTTCTTAATAGAGGCCGGGGGACCAGAGGTTTTGGAGGATCAGGAACTGCGCAGTAATTATGGAATACGTTTATCTCTTAATAAGAATAATCTCGAAAGAAAGAAGAAAAAGGAGTCAACGAAGGCTGCGAAGCAACCTGTTTTGGAGTGGGAAGCGGCTGTTTACGGAACTCGTTTGTCTCTTGACAAGGTTATAAAGGTGGGAGAATTTATTGCAATAATGGGCCCGTCCGGTGCCGGCAAATCCACACTGCTGGAAAGTGTTATTGGCCTTAATCTTCCCAGTGAAGGTGTGTTCAAGACTTTTGGCGAGATATTGACTCAGTCAAACCTTGCCCAAGTACGCAAAAGAAACCGTTTAGTCCTTCAGGAACCGGGTGAATATTTTATCGGACATACTGTATACGATGAGGTTTTCTACGGACAGAAGAATAAAAAAAACCAGAAAATAAAGGAAGCAAATCTTAGTTTTCTATTTAAACATGGTATTCAGCCTGATCAGGTCTATAGGGCTCCGGAGTGTTTAAGTGGTGGGGAACGGCAAAGGGTAGCTTTAGCAGCAGCTCTTCAAACCAGGCCTGAGATTCTCTTGTTAGATGAACCAATGTTAGGACTTGACGGACCGGGACGGGAACTGATAAAGAAGAGCTTAAATGATATGCTTGGGAGGTTAACAATTCTATATGTAACCCATGATATCGAGGAGGTATTGGAGTATGCAGACCGTTTGTGGTTGGTGGAAAATGGCCAAGTGACCCTGGATTGCCCGGCAGAATCATGGAACGATTATCGTCATTGTTGGCTGGAAGCCGGAGTGAGGATTAGTTAGGGAGGATATAATATTATGAAAAGTACTCTCTACTGGCCGGGTACAAGTATATTACATGTCCTTGATCCCCGCTTGAAAGTAGGAGGGATGGTCTGGCTGTCTTTTTTACTTACTATAACTGGATGGGAGGGGCTCTTGACAGCAACTTTAGGTTTAGCTGCAATTACCCTGTTGAGTAGGATTCCTCTTAGGCTTTTCCGCTCTGTCTTGATTATATTATTATGGCTTGCACTATTCTATACTCTGGTCGGTGGCTGGGAGTGGCCGGGAACATGGCGGTTTTGGGAGGGACATTGGTCATTGGCGGGGCTGGCGGAAGTCGGATTACTGCTTTGGAGAATAGCTGTTCTGTTTGGTTTAACCCGTTTATTTGCGGCTGTTACTCCGCCCTTGGAGCAAGGCTTGGGAATTGCATATTTTGTCAATCCATTTACTCGCATAACGCCTCTTGCTGCGGATTTTGCTCTTTTGCTTACACTCACCTTAAGATTTATACCTTTGTTGCTTGAGGAAATCAATATGATTAGTAAGGCAAGAGCAGCAAAAGGGGCATTGCCTGCATCCTGGATGGAAAAAATCAGGGAACTTGCTAATCTGCTGACGCCCTTATTACTTTTAAGTTTGCGTCGGGCCGAAGAAGTTGGAGATAACCTGCTGGCCCGCGGCTATGTCAGCGGCCGTTATAGGACTCTAGGCACCCGGGAATGGGGTTCCAGGGATAATTGGGTTGCTCTGATCATGTTCTTAGCAGGGGTAGGTCTGATTCTTCTTCGTGGCTGAAAAATATAAGGAAGATGTTTTAGTTCCAGTAAAATGGGAGATATTAACTAATGCGTAATATTCGCTTGATTTTGGCATATGACGGTACAGGTTATCATGGTTTCCAACGGCAGCAGGAATCACACGGTCCAACCATTCAAGGAACTCTGGAAAAAACCTGGCGTGTTTTGACCGAAGAAAAAATTAGTATTTCAACAGCAGGCAGGACAGACGCTGGTGTTCATGCTGCAGGGCAAGTTGTAAATTTCCGGTCAGAGGTCAGTATACCTGCAGAAAATATTGCCAAAGCCTTTAATAGTTTATTACCGAGGGAAATACGGATTTTGAAGGCACAAGATGAAACAGAGGATTTTCATGCCAGGTTCTCTGCACAATGGAAACGTTATGATTATCTGATTTATAATAAGCGTATACTTGATGTTTTTAAACGGCTTTATACGATGCACGAACCTATTAAGTTAGATGTAGAAAGGATGAAATTTGCTGCTCAACTTCTTGAAGGCAGACATAATTTTAGATTATTTGCCGCTGCCAGCGGTTCCAGTAAAACTTTTGAACGAAACCTCTATTGCTGCCAGGTACAAGAAGAAGGAGATTTACTGAGAGTAATCTGCGTGGGGGATGGTTTCCTTTACAAAATGGTACGTATTATTGCCGGTACCTTGTTGCAAGTAGGCAAAGGCAGATTGGATGTTACGGAGATACCTCAGCTTCTGGTTCCTCAGGGAAGAAAACATGTCCCGCTAGTTGCTCCTGCACAGGGCTTGACTCTTACCTATGTACATTATAGTGGGAGGAGTCCCTGGGAGGTGTACCCTGAGTTAGACTGCGGTTTTTTAAGTAATCCTGAAATCTCAAGAGTTGCAAAAATTCAGATCAATATAAGGCCTTAAATGTTGACAGTAACCATTAGCTTGGATAAAATAATAAATGAGTCTTTATGTCCTGTCATGTGATTGAGCCCCACAGACCAGAACATTTGCCGTTAGTGTGCCTGAGCCCCACATAGACGGAGAAGACACGGAAATTAGACTATGGAGGGAATAAAATGTCCACTTTCTTTGCGAAAGCAACAGACATTGACCGCAAATGGTTAGTAATTGATGCTGCAGGAATTCCTTTGGGCCGTGTAGCTACTGAAGCAGCACGTATCCTGAGGGGTAAACATAAACCGATTTTTGCTGCTCATGTAGATACCGGAGATCATGTTATTATAATAAATGCTGAGAAAACCATCCTGACGGGTAATAAATTGAACAATAAGAAATTACGTCATCATTCTGGATATCCGGGTGGTCTCAAAGAGGTTACCTATAAAAATTTAATGAAAAACATGCCTGAGAGGGCGATGGAACATGCTGTTAAGGGAATGCTTCCTCATAATAAATTGGGTGCGCAAATGTATCGAAAATTGAAAGTGTACAAGGGTGCAACACATCCGCATCAAGCACAGCAGCCTGAAAATTGGCCTATTCAATCATTATAGGAAGGAGGAA
Organism: Desulfitobacteriaceae bacterium; assembly: GCA_028704155.1. Classification (GTDB taxonomy): domain Bacteria; phylum Bacillota; class Desulfitobacteriia; order Desulfitobacteriales; family Desulfitobacteriaceae; genus UBA2264. The sequence goes on along the minus strand of JAQVLN010000021.1, from coordinate 942 downwards.
GAATAGTAAATGTCAGCACAGTTACAATATGCAGCTACCGGTCGCAGAAAAAATGCCGTGGCCAGAGTCCGTCTTCTCGCCGGTCAAGGTAATTATTCGATAAATAAAAGAGGTTTAACTGAATACTTTGGGAAAAAGACTCTGGAAATGATTGTTCAGCAACCGTTGGATATTACCGATAATATTGGCAAATATGATGTGATAGCTTTAGTTCATGGCGGAGGGACTTCAGGTCAAGCCGGTGCATTGAGATTAGGAATTGCCCGTGCTTTATTAAAGGCAGATGCGAGTTTAAGACCTGCCCTCAAACGGGGCGGATTCCTTGTTCGTGATCCGCGCATGAAAGAACGTCGTAAGTATGGGTTGAAAAAAGCCCGTAAAGCTTCCCAATTCTCGAAACGTTGAACCGATTTGTCTTTTCCCAATTCTGTACAATTTATAAGCACTTAAAAAGAAGGTCCTGAATTAAAGGGCCTTCTTTACTTATAAGTATGACGGGCATGCCGTCAATCTGTGGTGAAAGTCCACAAGGGGCGTAGTTGCCGACGAACCCCAGAGGGACTTGCAAGTTTCACATCGCGAGGTGTGGGAGAGAAGAAGCAATAGCGAAATCGTAGCCTGACGAACAGAAACCTAATACCAAGGCTTGCATGGCGGATAAGCTGGCTTAAAGCGGTGAAGTCCAAAAGGCAATCGTAACCCATGCAGGTAAATTAGACAGGTAGACGAGGAAAGAATGACGACTTATCCCGTGAGGTCTCACAGACGGAGAAGTCCGTAGTAACAACGAACTGTGAGAAGTCAGCAGAGACCATAGTATAATGGACCCAGGAAATGTGACACGATTTTGCAGGGAATAAGCGACACCAATCTCGAATTAAACTAACTAAGTGAAAGGAGCATATCCCATGCAAAAAAAACAGTGGTCACCGGAGCAAAAAT
>JAQVLN010000096.1 GCA_028704155.1 Desulfitobacteriaceae bacterium | reverse complement strand
ATGAATTCTATTATTATACACAGTTAAGAAAATATTCGGGTAAAACTGGATAATAAGGAATTGTACCAGTTTAGGTTGTACTTTTTATTGACATAGTACCAATAATTGTGTACCCCCGTAGATCGGGATTTACTTTGTCGCTTCTCGTGTTCCAATATTAGCGAGAAGCAAAAATAGTATTCTATTGACAATAGGTCCGGCTCAAGGCACAATGAGGCTTATCAGGAGCGCTAAAACGAAAAGATTAAAGAGGCCCTCTTGTGCTAAAAGAATCTTTGTTCCTGTTGTTTTTGGCGTTATACCGTAACTTTCTCCCACTGAGATTGCCCCAATACTTAAGGCAACAAAATTCAGAAAATCTCCAACTGCTGAATTACATATAACTCCTTCAAAACATCCTGGGCAAACTGTATGAAGAAGGAATTCTTCAGAAGCAATAAGGAAAATGATGATTACTACCGTCAGTACAATAGCAACAAACCTTTCCATTCCTCCGTCTTCTTTTATTACTTTGTAAACATAAGCTGTGCAGCTTGAAAGAGCAATGACAGATAAAACATTAAGAAAAAACTCCAGTTTATAAAAACCTTTGGAATACGTCTCAAGGTATTGTCCAGATACTTCCTCATCAACCCTATTCCCGAAATTTCCGTTCAGTCTACGCCGCCTTAGAAGAAAGCTTACCATAAATGCCCCGAACCCTCCAAAGATTGCAGGGGTGAGCAGCACTATGTTTGGATAAGATCCTCCCGAGATATCCTGTATTCGATTGGGGCAATTTTTGTCCCAAATTTTCTCCCTTTGAATAGTAGGGTTATTACCAAAGTATAGGTTATGTTTTGGAAGACTATAAAAAGAGATGCAGTATTCCTTTGTATTAAATAGTTGTTTGTTTTCTTTGTTAGCTTCCACTTTTATAACCCCTTTTGTTGTATTTATCAATAGTATATGCTGGAATTATCTGGTTTGTCAGCATGATGCTACGCTAACTATTTCTGGTTTGTGAGAAATTCAGAAATTTTCACCCAAATTTGTTGTATATCAAGGTATTGCCGATAATGCTTTTTGACATTTCTATTGTATCGTTCTAACTCTTTTGAAATATTCATAAAGTCCTGGCGTCCGAAATAAGCGCAAACACTGGGAAGCGAGGCCGCAATCTGCTCCCGCATCTCTTTGATTTTTTCCTCATAGTCTTCTTGTTGTGTAATATAAAGTAACAGGGGTTTATATCGTATCCAGCCGATGCAGGCGTGGTAGAATCGGTTGATAATTGGTTCGGAATCAGCTCGAATAGATTTGAGTTTAATGGGGAGCACTCCATGCATCAGGTTACGATAAGTAGAAAAGCTGTCATGAAATGTATAGCAGGGCACACGTAATACCTTGCGCTCACCCAAACAGGTGCTTAAAAAGGTATCCTCTCCCCGTGCACCCGGCGGATTATAAAATGGACTTACTCTGCTTAGAGCAGTAAGATTTATACACAGGTTAGAACCTGAAATAAACTTGGTATGGTTTACTTGCTGTACCTCTTCGACGACGTTACCCGCTAATATTTTTGTATCAGCATAGGTAACACCACCATTCTTCATAATAGAATATATGTTGTCCCAGTTGATAATATCATTACTTATTGCCTTAATAAACAGACGAAAGTCTTGTTCGGTCAGTGTGTCATTAAACTCAATATACGGAATTGGCGAAATATACCCGCAGTGATATCCATTGGTGATATCTGCCTGTTTGATATATTGCAAGTGAGTTGATAGCACATGCTGACCACCCCATATGGCGGTAGCATGTGTATTGGAAACTGCCATAGGATATTCATCATCATCCAGAAAAATAAGATAATTTATTTTATTTTTCATAGCAGTATAAAGCACAGTATTACGTTTACCTGCGTAGCCACTTTTAAAAAACAACCAAGCTTCCTTCTCAGTAATAACATTCTCATTTATTAGATAATCAATTTCTTTTTGAATGGCGGCGCTACCAATAAAATTAGTGTTATCCACCAAATTTAGCACATCTTTGTTGATATTAGTATAATCGGTGGATTTAGTATTTGAATATTTCAAATCATAAGCAACAATAAGGTTTAAACGAACGTTTTCTTTTTCCGTCAAGCCACTTTCTTCCCAATTATAAACATTGATTTTTAAAACTTTTTGAAAACTTTTACGTCCTGTCGCAAACCCTATTCCTAAGTTAATCTTCTTGTCTTTTTCCATCGATATCTCCTCATATAAAAGTATTAAATCCATTCCCCATCCGTTTTGCAATGACTCTACACAATAAAATCTCTTAAATATTTGCTGTGGTTTGAACGACGAAGCTTTTGCAGTGCTTTCCCCTCAATCTGGCGGATGCGTTCACGGGTAACTCCGAAATGGTTTCCAACCTGCTCAAGGGTATGCCGCTGTCCCGAATTAAGGCCAAAGCGCATTTCCAATACCTTTCGCTCTCGTTCATTTAACAGGGCTAATTGTTTTTTGATTTCTATCTGCAAAGAAGAATTTATTGCGGCTTCAACTGGAGAAATCTTATCTTCATCTTTAATAAAATCTCCAAGGAAAGCAAAGCCCTCATCGCCAATAGGCGTTTGCAAAGAAATTGGATGTTTTCCAACACGAAGCGCTTGCTCAACAGTCTTTTGGGAGATTCCAAGCTCCTGCGCTACCTGTTTTATGTCAGGCCAAATTCCATATTCCTGATCCATCCTTTGAGCAGTTTTCATTACTTTACGAACGGTGTCACCCATGTGTGCAGGAAGACGGATTGTGCGGTCTGTATTAGCGATCCCGCGCGTAATGGCTTGACGAATCCACCATGTGGCATAAGTAGAGAAACGGAATCCCTTTTCATAATCATATCGTTCCACCGCCTTGATCAATCCCAAATTTCCTTCCTGTATTAAGTCTAAAAAAGATAGGAAGCGGTTACTCGTGTATTTTTTAGCAATGCTGATTACAAGACGAAGATTGGAACAAATTAATGTATCTTTTGCATCCTGATCACCTGCTCTAATTCTTTTTGCTAATTCTACCTCCTGTTCTGCGGCCAAAAGTGGGGCTTCGCCGACAGCAAGCAAGTATTCCTTTACAGAATCAAGCCTAGACGAAGATAATTTGTTTTCGCTCTCTTGTTCTGCAGACATGATTTCAATATTTAAACAACTGGTTTCCATTTCTAACCCACTTTCTCATCATTTTTTCACTTCTAAAAAATGAAAAAACCGTACCCATATTCTATCTGCAAAAAAATTGCATTGGAATTTGAATTACGGTCTATAATATATTTTAACCTATTTTTAAGAATAATGCAAATTTCATATTGACAATTATATTAGTCCTGGTGTAAAATAAAGTTTTCCTCTTCAATTATGCGTGTACTATTTTATTTTTTACCGGTGTGAGACCTGCTACCTGCTGATAATAACTTATGATTTTTGGAATAATGCAATCCCATGTATATTGAGACGCTGTTTTTAGTCCCTTGGAGATTATTCTGTTTCTTAACATGTCATCCTTAAACAATTGAATAATCTTTTCTGCCATATCTACCGGATCATTGATGTTAACCATAATGCAATTCTTGCCATCCAACGCATATTCTACTACTCCTTTATTTTTCGTTGTTATTACTGCACACCCACATGCCATTGCTTCTAGTACTGGTAATGAAAAGGACTCATAGTAAGAACCACATATAAAAATATTAGACTTTCTAAGAAGATCACCAATCTGGCTTTGCTTTGGATTTACAAATACTGTTCCCGTCGGATGAATTGGTTTATCCGGAGTAACCCAAACAAGTTTCAAGTCATGGCCTGATTTCGGCAAAAGGGATAATGCTTGCCGAATATCCCCTATCCCTTTAAATTCATTATTTTCGCTACCTATCATCATCAATGCGAAATCCTTCTTTTGGTCCTTAATATTTCCGGAATCATAATAGAATACTGTATTATCAATAGCGTTATTGATGATTGTTGAATCCCTTCCAAAATTTTTTTTAATTTGTTTAGAAGCTCCTTTAGAAACAGTGTAAATAAAAGGGACAAGCTGGAATTGTTTGTATATAAAGTCTTTCTCTCTCCGACAAACATCCTCCCATGCAAAAAGGTGGTAATCCCCCTGTTCAAAATACACAACCGGAGCAATTTCTCTTGCAATACATTCATATATTTCTCTCCAGTATGTTGCTACGATAACATCACATTGTGGTATCCCCAATGCCAATTCTTGTGTTAAGGGAACCTGAATGTACTTGACGTCATTGCTTATTGGATACCATGTTGGTTTTTCAAAATGTGATACAATCGTTACTCGTTGATTAAATCTTACAATATGGTTTGCATGCTCAAAAATGATTTTTGTCCCGCCACATATTCCAACGTGTGTCATAACATAAACAATATGCAGTTGACTATTTTTAGCACTTGATTCAACCAGCTCCTGCTTTTTTGCATATCTCAAATGCTTTTCTCTTCTCGAAAATTCTGCCTCTCTAAATTTTTCTAGTTCAAACACGTTTTTCTCACCCTTCAAAGCATAGTCTCGTTCTTCATCTTGGATCTCCCTCGTATAATATGATCTGGAGCATTTCCGCCATATCGTTCCGGGATGCTGCGGCATTGTTTTTATCGGTAAAGGCTATATCCTCGCGGTATTTTCTAATCCAGGTGTGGATAGTATTAGCTGACATTCGCGTATAAGTGGAAGTACATTAGATGCACTCAATTTAAAAAGGGTCGTAACGAAATGCAGGGTTCTGGATTTTCAACATGTAGCGGATATTAATTTAACAACGCTATTTTCACTACCTGCACCCGCCTTTTTGAACACTATGAGGGCTATTAGTGAAGTAGCCACTATTACGTCATCGAACCAAAGATGATGTAAAATATACGAGAATCAAGACACCTAACACTATACGGTACCAACCGAAGACCTTGAAGTCGTGGTTCTTTATATACCCCATCAAAAACTTGATCGCGAACACAGATACTACAAATGCCACAATCATGCCAGTTAATAAAATGCTGATTTCCCAAAGCGTAAAACTAAATCCAAATTTAAAGATTTTTAATGCACTGGCCCCAAACATTACAGGAATAGACAAGAAGAATGAATATTCTGCGGCAACGTAACGAGAAGCACCTAGTAAAATCCCCCCCAGGATGGTGGCCCCCGAACGTGACGTTCCAGGAATTAATGACAATACCTGAAAGATTCCGATGAAAAAAGCTGTTTTATAAGTTAAATCGTTGAATGTCTGAATCTTAATTTGACGCCCGTGATTCCAGTTCTCAATTACAATGAACAGAATGCCATATACAATCAACATAACTGCAACTGTTAAATAATTGTAAAAGCGATTATTGAGCAAATCATCAAACATAAATCCTAATACAGCGGCAGGGACTACCCCAATCATCACTTTATACCAAATCTGTAGGGTATCCTTCTTATCCTGACTGGATTTGTCAGGAGAGAACGGATTCAATTTGTGCGAATAGAGCAGGACCACAGCCATAATGGCGCCTAGCTGTATGACCACAAAGAACATCTCTTTAAATGCCGCTGAGGCATCTAATTGGAGGAATTCCTCAACTAAAATCATATGTCCGGTACTACTTATCGGAAGCCATTCGGTAATCCCTTCCACAATTCCCAAGAATATCGCTTTTAACAGTTCCACAAAAAACACTATTATCCTCCTTATACCTTCCAGTATCTCAGTAATTACCAAGTTTCTCAGGATGGCCCATCAACACTAACACAATCTACGAGATCGGGGTCCCATGATGATTCAATATGGTGCAAGAAGCATTCGAGATACAACAATTCTGCAAGCAATGGAGGCTGCCCCTCTGACGTGCTTTGAGAGTTCCATAGGCAGTGTCACCCATTAGCGTACCAGGTTTGACCATATTATCTTCCAACAAGCGGCCAGAGCATCCCCATCGGCTTCATTTCCTGGAGTGACGGCAATATTCATGATTATTTCAGAAGTTTCATCTATCAGGACCTGGGCCTTGTGACCATTGAATTTACCTTTGCTGGCTTTATGGCCGTGGCGCATTTCCGGGTCTTCCGTTGCTGATTTTGTTTACCTAACATTTGCGTAATCACCTCTTAGTTAATAATTCGACGTGATTGCGCAAAATTCCTTGATTTATAGCCATTTGTAGCTACTTTTGCAACAGGCTCCTAGGAGAGGGTTGCAAAACTACCCTTTTTAAACTGCCAATAACCATATTGTGGTTATTATTTACCTGCCTTGGATGACGTTTTTGAAAACTTACCTTGTTTAGGTTTTTGGGCCTTTATTATTTGCTTTATTTACCTTAACATGCTTCAAGTACCCCTTGAAGTTTGCTTAATAGGCAGACTTCTCCCTTGGCTAGGAGCCTGTTTCATAACACCAGAAATCAATTTTGCACGTCTTAAAAGCCACAATATATAGTGTTATAAATATGCCATTTGTACTAAATACGGACATCAACTTTCAGTGAAACTACTTTTGCAA